>JALVEG010000186.1 GCA_027031145.1 Saprospiraceae bacterium
ACAGATTACAATTTGAAAGAAAACGCAATTGGAAAAATAAAATTGTATATGCAGTTTCTGTAGCTGCCGTTTTCATTATAATAATTTCATTTATCAGTCTGCTAAAACAAGATGCTCGGGAAATTGGTGTTAACAATAAATCAGAATTTATCGTCAACAAAACAATGAATCAAAATGAAGCCTCCCAACAAGCATACAACGTCCATACACTCAATGATTTTTATTCCAAACTGGAAAACAACAAATACCGGAATAATTTTAAAAGCCTTAAGGTAAATGTTAATCCTAAAGGATAGTATTCGTTTTAATACTTGTTCGATATTCGATATTCAAAACTGATTAATCCCAATTTTCACGCCCCTTTTTGCCTCACCGCCTCCCAGCCTCCCGTTTCTTCACTCCGTTACGAAACCGGAGTAGCTGCCAACCCGCACTTCCCGCTTCAAAAAACAACCTGTTTCTTTTCTAAACCTTGCCTTTGCGGTTTACCCTGCGAAATAGGCTTCGCCTAAAATGAAAATTTATTTCACAGGGTGAACCCCTTGAAATCAACGAAGTATTTCACTGGGGATTGCTACATCCCCCTGTTGTTTTACGTAACGCAGTGAAGTAAAACTACAAGGGGGAGCGCAGTGCTTTTGCGGGTTGGTGAGGGGGCGGCTGTGCAAAAAAAACAACATTCCATCATTCCAAACCTCAAAACCATTTGCTCTGTCAAATAAATTTGACAGTCCAAACCTTTTTAATCGCCGAAGCTTTCGCCGACGGTCGTAGCCTTTGGCGAAGACCTTGGCGTAGGAGATCACCGTTTCAAAACACAAAACACAGAACAAGGAACAAAAAAACAATATTCCAATATCAATAGTTGCTTATCGATTCGGAACAAGTTCCTCCATCAACCTTTTTGCATGATAGATATATTTCAATGCTGCATAAATGCCTCCTGCATGAACACTGACCGCTCGGTTATATTCTTCATCATAAATGAAATTCCCCGGTAGAGATTCTATATTACCGTCAAATATCAATCCTACGACTTCCTTATTCTTATTGATAATAGCACTTCCCGAATTTCCACCTATAATATCATTGGTAGAAACAAAATCAAGCGGCTGTTGCAACAATTCATAAGGAGGATAATTCCATTTTTCGGGTAAACTCCATGGATATTTATGATCAAAAGAATAATTCTTGTCATACATACCGAAAAAAGATGTTTTATAAGGAGCCAGTGTCCCGTTAAATTTATATCCTTTCACTACTCCATCGGAAATTCGTAATGTAAATGTAGCATCTGGCGGAAGATCGGAACCAAAATATTTGAAGTATTGTTGTGCTATTTTCCCTTCAAGATCTTTTCTTTTTGATGCAGTTGAACCAAAGGCTTCAGATGCCTCATTAAAACGAGGGATCAAAACTCTTGCCGTTTTCAATAGCAAATCTTTATTTTTAAGAAATTTCTCAGGTTTTTGATCCAATATCTTTTTCCATTTTTCACCTTTAAAAAATTTGCTTTTACTCATCAAAGTTTTAACAAATTCTTCTCCTGACTTCCCGTCAAAAAGATTATTTACCTCCTTATCATCAACAGGGACATATTTTTTAATCAATTTCATAGTCATCGTAGTATAAAATATATCATCATCCGTACCTGTTTTACTTACCATATAGCTTATTTGATCTTTGACATCCTCCAAATCATCTGAGGAGGCTCCCGATTTCATCATTTCATCATATTTATACAAAGAATGTAGCAACATTAAAGTATTTCCTCTCATAGGCGAAGGACTCAACAACATAACCGCCCATGATTTTGGAGCAAGACCATCATAAATAGCTTTCAATTCGCCCCAATAATCCTCACCTTTATAATTTTTTCGTACCATTTCTTCTATTTCCACTTTTCTATCAAAAAGATCAGGATTTTTCAATCCGTTATAAATCCCTGAATAAGCTTTTTCAGAATTGGATAAACCAAAAATCATATTCAACAATTCATCTGAAGGATTATTGTCATATTCTTCCTGCAGGTGATCTCTCAATGTCCTTAGATAATCCAATGTCATAGGGTATCTGTATTTCCTGTCCCATTTTAATTGATCAACTGTTCTGTATCTTTCTGTTCTTGCAGGATTTCCAATAACAAAAACCAATTCATTTTCCTGAACTCCGTTTAATTTGAATTTAAAATAATTTGCTGAAGAATTTACAGGTTTCCCGTCTTCGTCATACGCTCTCCAAAACGTAAAATCCACATCATATCTGGGAAATGTAAAGTTATCAGGATCACCACCATAAAAAGCAATAGCTGCTTCAGGAATAGCAACAAGTCTGATATCTTTATATTTTTTGTAACCGTAGATTGAAAATTTCACTCCGCTGTAATACTTAACAACCTGAAGTCGAAGGTCTTTCCATGCGTCCAAACTTCTGTAATATCTTTTAATACTGTCAATCGCCTCAGATTCTTTTCCTTCAAGATCTTCTGCTTTTGATTCATCCATAAGTTTGTTCATCTCGCCTGTGATATCTGCCAGCATAGTCAATTGTTCAAAAAATACACTTGGAACTTTTCTTTCTTCCGCCGGTGTATTTGCAAAAAATCCATCCTCCATAATATTTTCTCCATCTTTCTGAGCTTCCAATACAGCATCTCTAGAACAATGGTGATTTGTCATAATCAATCCATTCGGAGATACAAATGAAGCCGAACATCCTGTTGACATTCGCAATGCAGACATTCTGACATCTTTGAACCATTGATCATCAGGAGTAAAATTATATGCTTTTTGCAACCATTCTTTAGGCGGATTTTCAAATGTCCACATCCTGCCAAAATCATGAGGACCGGCTTTTGTTTTCTGTGCATTTACAGATAAATTTATTGAAAACAATATTATCAGTAAGATCATAAATTTTTTCATAGATTATATTTTAATGATTAATAAATATTTTAATGTAAGTTTGATTTAAGATTGCAAATGTATTAATATTTTTAAAAAATAATATTCTCATTATACAATCTGTTAAAATTTTTCTACAAAATCACAAATTTAACAAAAAAATGACTATTTTAGTGGAAATATATCTACTCAGGTAGAATCATTTTGATAATAAAACTATTTTTTTCATTTCAAAAAGCCCCTGCCTGAATAGATACATGAAAATTAAACTATTAGTATGGACGCTAATATTTTTCATCCGGTATATGATTTTACTCTTCGTGGAAATTATCCCAATTTTCATAATATCAATTTTTTTATTCGTAACAGAGATCTTAATATTAAACCAAAAGAAGGATATATCCCTCCCGAAGTTGAATACAGGGAAACAAAAAATGCAAGCACAAAAAGGCTAAATGCTGAATTTACAGATATTCCTTATCTGTGTCAGGAGGATGACTCCAGAGCAAAAAGGTATTTATCCCTTTTGATCGCTGCTACAAACGGGAATGTTTATGCCAGAGATAAACTCGAATTTTACAGAAAACAATATCTGGATAATAAAAAATGGAGTTATAGAAACATAAATCTCAAAGAAAATAAATATGTTGTCCATTCAGGAACTTCAAAAAAATACGAACAGGGTCTAATAAGCCACAAAGGAGTCAATCTCCTGGATATGATCAAAAAAAGCTATCCTGTACCTGATTTTTCAATTCTCACCACAGAATGGTATTCTTTGAAGAAAAATAAAAAGGATAAATACCTTAAATTAGCTCTTCGCAATCTTGAGCAAATGACAGGAGATAAACTTGAAGATTCGGATTCTCCTCTGATCATAGCTATAAGATGTGCAATGCCTCAATATATTCCCGGTCTGATGCCTACTTATTTGAATGCAGGAGTTGTGCAAAAAACTCTGGACAAACTAAAAAAAC
>JALVEG010000187.1 GCA_027031145.1 Saprospiraceae bacterium
TACATTATTTTTCTATTATTGTAATTAATCAGGTAGAATCATTTTGATTGAAAAAACCACTTTACCTGAGTAGATACTGTTTGTTTTATTTGTTATTATTTTTTTACCACTAAGAAAACTTAAGGTTACACTAAGAATTCACTAAAAATTTGCCTTAGTGCAAAACTTAGTGCTTCCTTGGTGAACTTAGTGGTGAAAACCTATATTATTAAGCAAATTTTTTTATCTCAAAAACCTACTACATGAGTAGTTACCTATTATTGTATTTACTCATGAAAAAATCACCTGGTTATTCCATTTAACATTTGGAATAAAAATAGGATTACAGTTGTAAAAATTGAAGTGTTTTATATTTTTACTATTAAAACACTAAACATCTCGCAAACTATAATTTTCCGCTATCCTGATTTGCAGGCATCAGTTCATATCTGTGAACAGGTTTATATTTCATAGTCCAAAGAAAAGGAAATAAAAACAGAACACCTCCAATTATTGCTCCGACATCAGCTTGTTCATCCCTACAGATACTAGTGTAAAAATCTTCATACCCTTCTTTTTTTAGAACAACTTCTGTACATGAACCGACAATCTTGGTATCACTCATCCTAATAGGAGTTTTCCCTACAGACTCTCCGTCTAAATAAACTTTTGCTCCGGGAGGCTCAGAAATAATCATTGTTGAACTGGCACAACTTGTCAATAAAATACTAAAAGCTACAAAAACAGCTAAAAATTTTGATATAAAAAGGAAGTGTTTTCTCATAATCCATAAATTTAAGTTAAAAAATAATCTTATGACCAAAATTACAATATCATATTAACTATTCAATGCTTTCTCTAAACTTTAAATAATTTTTAACATCTTTTAAAATCAAATTAGCATTTCACTGATCTCAACATGTAATACTCGTATCAAACATCTTCTTTCAACCCGAATGAAGCATCCAAATCCCTGCTTACAAACCAAAGTGCTATAAAGCTGGGTATTGTACATATTATTACATAAATGAAAAAATGACTGTACCCGAGCATTTCCTGTACCCATCCGCTGATCATTCCCGGCAACATCATTCCCAGAGCCATAAATCCGGTTGCAATAGCAAAATGTGCTGTTTTATATTTGCTTTGACTGGCAAGATACAACATATAAAGCATATATCCGGTAAAGCCGAAACCATATCCGAATTGTTCGATGGCGATCATCGAATTGATCAAATACAAATTAGAAGGCTGTGCATAGGACATATAAATATAGACAACATTCGGAATATTAATAGAAACAGCCATCCACCATATCCATTTTTTCAAACCGTATTTAGCAGCCAAAACTCCTCCCAAAATTCCACCAATGACTAAAGATAATACCCCGACAGTGCCATAAGCAAAACCTTTCTCTGTCAATGACATTGCAAGACCTCCATTTTCCCTGCTGTCAAGCAAAAACGGTGATGCCATTTTAGTAAGTTGAGATTCCGAAAATCTGTAAAACAACAAAAAAGCAATAGCAGGAACAATCCCTTTCAATTTGAAAAACTGACCTAAAATACTTAAATACGAAGCATTTTCAGATTTGTCTTTGGGAATATCTGTTTTAGGATATGGCAAAATTATTTTATGATATAATGCTAGAAGAAAAAACAAAATAGCCAGAGTGCCAATTGAAATAGACCATGCCAATGAAATATTCCCTGCTTTGGCATCAAATCTTGCAGTATCCGGATGTCGTAAATTATGAGCCACTTTTATAGTTGCCATTTGCGGCTTATTCCAATTATCCTTTTTAAAAACAAAAACACTTTTTCCCGATAACTTAATATCCTTACTTCCGCTTTTTTGGCCAAATGTCATTTTAACAGAATCTTCATCGACAGGAAATGAAGATAATGCAAAATATACATTGACTGAATCCAAACCGGATTCTTTTGAATATAATGGAATTTGTATTTTTTCAGGATAATAAATTATTTCCGCTTCATCTTTATTTTGCTTTTGATCAAAAAAGGTACTTATTTCCTCATCAGTTGATACTTCAGAAACAAAAGACTCTGCCGGAACAACTTCAATATTTATTTTTTTCGACTCCAATCCTGTATTATCCAATATCAATCCGGTAATTATCACAAGCAAGCCTAATCCGGCTATCATTGCCAAACGATAAAAAGTACTCCTTATACCAGTGAAAAAAGCCTGTTTCTTCTCACTCAAAGCCAACATATAAAAACCATCCGCTGCAATATCATGAGTGGCTGAAGTAAAAGCCATCACCCATAAAAACAATAAAGTTACAGGGAACCACCAAGGCAAATGCAATGCAAGTGAAACCCCTGCAAATGCGAATGCCAGTATTAGCTGCATCCATAAAATCCACTTTCTTCTGGTAGAAAAAATATCTACAAAAGGGCTCCATAGCGGTTTTATCACCCATGGAAGATATAATATAGAAGTCCAGAATGCCAGCGAAGAATTTGAAACACCCATCGTTTTGTACATATCGCTGGCGACAAACATAACTATTACATACGGTATTCCTTCAGCAAAATATAAAGTTGGTATCCACGACCATGGATTTCGTTTGTTTTTCTTCATTGATACAGATTCTTATTATAAAACTGCAATATAACAAAATTCAAAAAAAATACATTTGTTTATTAATTTTTTTTCTTAATCATCGTGTATTTACTCAGGTAAGGTTCTTTTGAAATGAAAAAAGTAATTTTTTCAATCAAAACGATTCTACCTGAATAGTTACTGATTTTTAAAATACAGAAATAAATGGTCTTCATAAGATTTATATAATTTAATAAAATCGAGATCTTCTATTTCCTTTTTAATTCCCTGTTTCATAATTGGATTATTTTATTGTTTATTAATAATCCAAAAATATAAAAAACCCTCTTATATCATTGATATTGAAAAATTTATATCAAGCTAATTTTGTAGGGATTATTCAACGGCAGGCATACGGTGCGTAGCGTATGCTTAACGTCAGGTTTAAGTCGAAGTCCAATTTATAAAATTTTCTGTTGTTTTTATCAGACGGAGACGGAAAGGTGTATTTCATTTTTTCGCTCTTCCCATTCTTTGCCTCTGACTCCTAAAGGAGAATCAACCCGCAAAGCGAAAAAATGAAATGCGCCCAGATGGAAACTATGCTATGCGCTATATACATTGTTATACTGTCGTACAATTAAAAATCTAAAATGATTTGTATATTTTCTTTTAGTTGTTCAATAATATCATTTCGCAAAGATCCTAACTTCTTGATAAGCCTTTTGTTGTCAATGGCACGAAGTTGGTCAATCATTATGTCACAATCCTGATTTAAGTTTGCAATACCCTTTTTTAGATGGACTCTTAAGATTTCAGCATTTTTCTGAATATTAGTCGTTATTGGACAAATAATTATTGAAGGGTGGGAGATTTTGTTAAGCAAGTTAGTTTGAATAATAACAACCGGTCTTGTTTTTCCTGGTTCTGTTCCGATCTGAGGATTTAGATCCGCAATCCAAATTTCAAATTGCTTAATCTGCATAATCAATGTTTTCAAATTCATGTAATACAGACATGGAATCTTTTTTTACCAATTCTGATTCTTTTTTTAATTTTTTCTCCAGAAGTATTCTTTTCTGCAAACGGTTGTAATATGCAATAGCCTCATTAATATATCGATTCCTTGGCTTTTTGATTCGAGAGAGGATTTGTTCAGTTTCACTGAATATAGATTCATCTAATTTTAACGAAATATTTTTCATAATAGTTTCATATATGTATACCACAAAGGTATATTAAAAATGTATATTCTCCAAATATTTTATATTTTTCCGGTACGCATGCAGTACAACTCAAAGGAATGTATGTCTCATTTACCCTTAATTATAA
>JALVEG010000188.1 GCA_027031145.1 Saprospiraceae bacterium
CTCTGGCAAATTTATACACTCTGTTACCATCTTCATCAAATCTCCTGTCTATCGCTATGATTTGCCTCATTGCTTTTTTATAATTCCCTGTTTTCAAATAAATCCAACTCAACAAGTCAATAAAATAGATATTATCCGGATCATTTTGAATACTTTTAATCACTTTTGATTTTAATTTATCATATTCTTCGTCATTGAGGTTTCTGCCAATTGTATTTTTTATTGAACTGAGACTTATAATTTTTTCCTTCTGATTAATATATTGCAAATAATTATCAATCATTTTATCATTATCTCCCATTACTGCATATAAATTACCTAAATAAAAAAAATAATCGGTTTTGTTTTTTCCACTTTTGAGCCCTTTTTCATACGCTTTCAAAGCCAAATCATATTTCATCAATGAAATGAAAACATTTGCAAGATTTTTTATTTGATAATTTATAGGCTTAGCTTTTTTTATAGCTTTTTCATATAATTTGTTCGCTTTGTCATTTTTATTCAGTTTTTCATACAGATATCCTTTCCAGACAAGATATTGAATTTCTTCAGGTCTTTTTTTCAAATAAGAATTGACAGCTTTTATTGCATCTTCATACCTTTCATCATATAACAAACTTTTGACATAATAATCAAAATAATTATTTCTGTTTTTACTGTTTTCGTATAAATATTTGAACAATTCCGCTGATTTCTCATATTCCCCGTTGTTATAATACTCAAAAGCTAATTTGCTGTTTTGCGAAAACGCAATACTTCCAAAAAGTACTATAATCCCTATTGATAATATATATTTCTTCATGAATTGACGATCTTAATTTATAATAAGCTAAACAACAAACGATATTTATTTGTTTTTCTTTTAATTCTATTGATTTTAATTTCAAACTGAACTTCTAAGCAACTGTTTTTGTTATTTTTGCATAATTTAAGCCATTTATATGCCAAATTGACATAATTTAAATAATGGCAATAAAATTGATAGTATATAATAACAGATATTTATTATCTAAAAAATAAAAACAATTTAGACATGAATAAAAAAGAAAATATAGATAACAATAAAAATAAAAAGGGTGCAACAAAGCGAAAATCTCCTTTTTCTAAATATAAAAAGGAACTCGAAGAAAAAAACGAACAATTGAAGGAACTCGAGGATAAGTATTTGAGACTTTTTGCGGAATTTGAAAATTACAAAAAACGGGTAAGCAAAGAAAAAAACGATTTAATAAATACTGCATCCGAAAATATTTTGAATGCTATTTTACCTGTTTTAGATGATTTTGACAGAGCAAAAAAATTATCGGATGATGAAAATTCTCCCGAACATTTTACAGAAGGAGTTTCATTGGTCTATGACAAATTGTTTTCGATTTTAGGTTCCAGAGGACTTGAAAAAATGAATAGTCTCGATCAGGAATTTGATCCTGAACAACATGAAGCTGTAGCAGAAGTACCTGTTGAAGACGAAAGTAAAAAAGGTAAAATAATCGATGTAATTGAAAACGGTTATAAATTAAACGGTAAAATAATACGGTATCCTAAAGTAGTAGTAGGAAAATAATACATTCTAAAAATATCAACGTAATTACTCATGAGGAGTGATTTTGGGATGAAAAAGAAAGATCTTTTCAGTCAAAATAGTTCAACGTGAGTAGTTGCACAAAAATAAATTTTATGACAAAAAGGGATTATTACGAAATATTGGAAGTAGAACGGGGAGCTGATATAACAATTATTAAAAAAGCATATAGAAAAATGGCTCTTAAATATCATCCGGACAGGAATCCGGGCGATAAGGCAGCTGAAGAAAAATTTAAAGAAGCAGCTGAAGCTTATGAAGTTTTAAGCGATCCGCAAAAAAGGGAACGTTATGACAGGTTTGGCCACGCAGGTGTGAGTGACAATGGTGGCTTCAGTGGTGGTGGTGGAATGACAATGGAAGATATCTTCAGACATTTCGGCGACCTTTTTGGAGATGGCGGTAGTCCTTTTGATTCATTTTTTGGAGGAAGCAGAAGTTCCGGTTCTCAGTCCGGCGGGGAACGAGGTTCAAATATAAGAATAAAAATAGCCCTGTCTCTCGAAGAAATAGCAAAAGGAGTAACAAAAAAAATAAAAATAAAAAAAGATATATCCTGCGAAGTTTGCGGTGGTTCCGGGGCTAAAGACTCCAACAGCATTGTTACTTGTTCCACTTGTAAAGGTTCCGGTTATATCAGGCAGGTAAGACATACCTTTTTAGGACAAATGGCAACTACTTCAGTATGTCCTTCTTGTCATGGAAGTGGAACCAAAATAAAACACTTTTGCCCCAATTGCAAAGGAACAGGAGTAACAAAAGGTGAAGAACTGATCGAAATAAATATTCCCGCAGGTGTAGAAGACGGTATGCAATTATCGATGAGAGGTAAAGGAAATAAAGGAAAACACAACGGACAAAACGGAGATTTGATCATTAATATTGAAGAAAAGCATCATGAATATTTTACAAGGGATGGTATCAATATCATATATGATCTGTTCCTCAATTTTTCGGATCTTGTCCTGGGTACAGAAGTGAATATTCCTACACTGACAGGAAAAGTTAAAATAAATATCCCGGCAGGAACACCGGCAGGAAAAATTTTACGATTAAAAAATAAAGGTATTTCCGAACTTAACAGCTATCGAAAAGGAGATCAATTGATACATGTAAATGTCTGGATACCAAAGAAAGTATCACACGAAGAAAAAGAATTGTTGAAAAAGATCAGGGAAAGTGAAAATTTCAACCCCGGAGATAAAAAAGGTAAAGGGTTTTTTGAAAGAATGAAGGAATATTTTAATTGATGAAAAGTAAGATCATGAAATATATTCCTTTATTCTTATTATCGGTTTTTTTACTTATTGCATGCAATAATAAAAAAGTTTTCAAAACACAAAAAGAATTGGAAAATAGCGTTTGGACATATTCGGATGTCTTCAGATCTGTAATTCCGGTAAAAGATATTACTAAACCATATGATATTTATTTTAGTATTGAACATACTGAAAATTATCCTTTTCAAAATATTTATTTAAGAATAAGCGATGATTTTCATGGTAAAATAAATATTGATACTATAAACTTTGATCTTTATGATAAATATGGAATTGCCAAAGGGAAAAAACACGGGAAAAATTATAATGTAAGTATTTTATTAAGAAAATCTTTTAAATTTAAAAAACCCGGAGATTATAAAATAGAAATAGAGCAATTCACGAGAACCGATAGTTTAGAGGGTGTAACCGGCCTTGGTTTTAGTCTGAATGCTGCGAAATAAAAAAAGGAAATTTCTTAATAGCTTTTACAAAAACAAGTATACCGGAACTAAAATTGACTATATTTGCGTTATACATTAAATAAAATGATACAATAAAATTTATCATTTTTAATATTATTAGATATACAAGACAACAAAGTTTCTTTCTTTATGGAACTCGTCAAAAGTTTGGATTTTGTACAGGTACAAGAAGATATAGGTGATTCAAAGCAAGAAATAATCTCTAATTTAACCCAGGCTTTTAAAGATCTCAAACAATATAAACAAGGTAAATTAAAAACCATATCTGCAGAAGAATTATTAAATGAATGCCAAACGTATTGAGTATAGCATACGAATTATGTTTGAATTACAAGGCAGTTCAAGTATTAAAACTTCATAAACAGATTTTGGATAAAATTCGCTGCCAAATAGCAGTAACTTTTACATCATAATATCCCTGATACTTTAATATACAAAACCGAAGAGTATCATTTTACCTTGGTCAATTTTCCAAAATGGATAGTATTATTTTCATCTTTAATAGCTACCAAATACAATCCGGTTTTTAAATTACTAATTTGAT
>JALVEG010000189.1 GCA_027031145.1 Saprospiraceae bacterium
AGGAAAAATCCTTTTGATTGAAAAAACACTTATTTCATTTCAAAAACATCTTACCTGAGTATTTAAACTAAAACCAATAATCTTCAATATCAGATTTAAAGTTATTCTTTTGAATTAATATAATCAGTATTATAATTTAAATACGATCACCTATCGGTAAAACGGTTTTTCCTAATGATTCATTTATTACTTCTGCCATAGCAAGATAAATCGCAGATAATCCACAAATGATTCCTTCATAACCGGCAAAATGGCCAATTGCTTCAGATCCGGTCCAGTGTTCAATAGCCAACAAGAAAAACAAGATCCAAAGAGTTAAAAAGACAAATTGAATGGCTCTGTTTTTTCCAAAAGTTCCAATCCACATAAAAAAAGTGAATAATCCCCATAAAAACAGATACCAACCCATAAATGCTGCCGGAGGTTTTTCAAGCCACCCCATTATTGGAAATACAATTAAAAAAACAAGAGTCATCCAAAAGAGGCCATAAGAAGTAAAAGCAGTAGTACCAAAAGTGTTACCTTTTTTAAATTCCATAATTCCTGCTATTACCTGAGCGATTCCTCCATAAAAAATACCCATTGCAAGTATCATAGAACCTAAGCCAAAAAAACCAGCATTATGAATATTCAATAATACGGTTGTCATACCAAAACCCATCAATCCAAGGGGAGCCGGATTTGCTAATTTATTATCCATAGTATAAATTTTTAAGTGAAAAAATAAAAGTTGATCAAAATACAATTAAAGTATTTAAAAGCGAAATATACAATAATTTCAACCGCTTATTTAACACTAGAAATTTTAAACACACTATTTTATAACAATTCTAAATTTAAGAAAATTTCGAGCTTTTGAGGAAACCCTAAATAGTGTCTGCCCGAAAACAGACAATTTTTGAAATTCTGATAATTTTTACTTAGATTTTGATTTTTTTGCAATGATTTGATGCCTTAGCATCAATCACTTGTGAAAAAGTCAAAAGATAACAAAAAGAATCAATTTCAAATTTGATGTGTTTTCGGGCAGACACTAAATAGTAAATCTTAAATATTTAATTTTCCTGCCATCTTTAAGATGAGAATTTTCATAATAGGTTCTAATATCAAGTTCCGGAAAATCCAATTCTCTTGAATAAATATCATTATTATTATACAAAATATTACAACGGTTATCCTGTGAAATAACATCCAAAGTAAATTCGTATAATTCCGGGGAATCGGTTTTAAGATGAATAAGGCCTTTATGTTTCAATATTTTCCTGTATCTTTCCAGAAAATACGGGGAAGTCAGTCTTCTGTTTGCTTTGCTTTTCTTCAAAAACGGATCAGGAAAGGTGATCCAGATTTGTTCAACCTCCTCCGGTTTGAAAAAATCATCAATATGTTCAATTCTCGTTCTAAGGAATGCTATGTTTTTGATTTTTTCTTCCAAAGCTATTTTTGCTCCTTTCCATATTCGTGCTCCTTTTATATCAACTCCGATATAATTGATACCGGGATTTCTTCCCGCCAACGCTAAACTGTATTCTCCCCTTCCGCAAGCCAGTTCCAATACAACCGGATTGTTATTTTTAAAATAAAAATTATTCCATCCGGAAGAATAATCAACCTGAATTCCATCTTTACCTGTTAAAATATCATCTTTGGGATTGAAATTTTCAAAAACATTGGGAAATGATAAAACTTCTGCAAATTTTTCTAATTTATTTCTTGTGCTCATCCGCTTTATTTTAGCAGTCTTTTCATCTTTGAATACTTGTCTTTATTGGTTCTGGTACCCTGACAATTTAACTCTGTTTTAAGATCTTCAATATGCTTCACCCTGTTTTTGGGTGAGGGATGAGTACTTAGAAAAACAGGAGGTACAGGCCTGTCAAGCATTTTCTTAAAAAATCCTGCCGCTCCGGCTGCATTATAAGCTGTTGGACACAGATATCTGACAGAATATTCATCTGCTTCCGATTCATTGCTTCTGCTAAACTGAAGGTTTATTAACGCTCCGATTATTTGTTCTACAGATTGTTTATTCCCCAATGCTGCATCCAATAAAATTGAAATACCAACACTTTTTGTCAATTGCCTTGTCGAATGTCTTCTGTCTGCATGAGCCATTTCATGTCCCAATACTCCAAGTAATTCATCTTCCGTATCCAAGAATTTTATCAAGCCGGTATAAATATAGATATATCCTCCGGGAGTAGCAAAAGCATTTAGAATAGTATCATTATCAATAATTTTCAATTCCCATTTAAACTTATCTTTATATTTAAGTTTGTTTGTTTTTAATATAATATCTTTTAATCCCCGGATGTATTTATAGATCTCCCTGTTTTTGCTTTCTTTTAAAATCGGAAATTTCTTCGGATCGGATTCTATTTCTTCTTTGACCTGCAATCCCAATTTGATATCATCATCAGGAGTAAATATATTTGCATTATTTAAAGCTGTCTTGGTTGAATCATAAGCTTTTTGTGTAAACTTACAACTGTATGAGGTCAAAAAAACAGAAATTAAACTTAAAATTATTATTTTCTTCATCTGATAAAATTTTTATTGTAATAATAACGTCAATTTATCTTAATTAATTTTGATTTTATTAAATTTCATAATCCAAATCCAATAAACCTGATGACCAATTACCTTTAATTGTCTCTTCTGAATTATTTTTATACAATAATTCCAAATATTTTTCTTTATTCATATTATAACATCCCATGGACTCCAAATGAGGATTTGGAACCTGGCAATCTATTAATGTGAAATTGTTTTTTTTCAAGACAAGACTTAAACTAATAAATGCGAATTTTGAAGCATTGGACTTCAATGAAAACATAGATTCACCAAAAAACATTTTACCAAGTGAAACCCCATATAATCCTCCGACTAATTTATCTTCCTGATATGTTTCAAAAGAATGTGCATACCCTTCCTCAAATAATCTGATATAAACTTCTTTCATTTCCGGAGTTATCCAGGTACCGTCCTGATCCTTTCTGGGAACTTTTTGACACGAATCTATTACCTGTTCAAAAGAAGTATCAATTTTCAGATGATAAATATTCTTTCTAAAATATGGTTTCATGCTTTTACTGACCAGTATTTCTCCCGGTTTTGCTACTGAACGCGGATCGGGAGACCACCACATTATAGGTTCTTTTTCGTTAAACCAGGGGAAAATTCCATTTGAATATGCTTCCAGCAGCCAATCAATATCCAGTTTTCCTCCAACAGCAAGCAAACCTGACGGATCAGACAATTCACATGGGGGAAAAATTAATATATTGGGATCTAAACTAAATACCGGCATTCAAAATAATTAACATAAAAGTATCACTGAGCATCCTTGTATGTTTCAATAACCGCTGATAATCCTCTTTCTACCAGAGCATCCTTAATAGGTTTAAGGATTTCCAAGCTTCCTGATTTAACGGTAGCTTTACCTTTAAAATGAATTAAAATTGATAACTGCTCCGATTGATCATAGGCATAATGGCAAACTTCCATAAAACACTGTATAACCCAATCAAAAGTATTGAAATCATCATTATAGACTATGAGATCAGCTTTTTGCCCTAAAGAAGTTTCCATTTCTTCCAGCAAAATCTCTTCAAGATCCTTATTTGTTAATGTATTTTCTGACATCATCTCCTATTTTATTCTACAAAGATATAACAATATTTATTTTATTCAAATGGTTAAACTTATTTTATTAACAGCATATTTTATGAATTTATATATTTTGTTAGCAATATTCACTATTTTCGCATTAAATTAATTAATATGAGAAAGAAATTAAATACTGTTGTCCTTTTTTTATTCATTCTTTATTTTTTCGGGGCTTGTGTACCACCTGAAAAAAAAGAGATGACCGAAGTAAAAATAGATCTAAACGATCCTGTTTATAGAAAAATATTAAATTTTCAGGATCAAAGATTATCGGATAGTCTGGTTTCCTTTCTCTCGGATGAAAATCCTACTTACAGGTACGTTTCAACCCTTGCATTTGCTTCCATTCAGGATAGTAATTATCAGGATCTGATAGTTAAAAATCTTCATGACAAAGTTGAAAAAGTAAGAGAAGCTGCCGTCTATTCACTTGGGCAAATGGCTTCCAATAGAATTCAGGATAGTTTAATTTCTGTTTTCGGAAAATATGATACTTTAAACCCTAATAATTTATTTAATTCTTATATTTTGGAAGCTGTAGGAAAAATCGGTGATAAAAGATATCTTAAACCTTTAGCAACCGTAAAAAGTTACAGACCGACTGATACTCTGTTGATATTGGGACAAACAAGAGCTTTATTCAGATATATCACCAAGGGAATGTCAATTCCTGAAGGAACCGAAAGAATTATTGATATTGTAGGCAGCAGCATATATCCCGAAAACATTAAAGTTTTGGGCTCATATTATCTTATCAGAGCAAATAAAAGCGATCTAAATAATTACAAATTCAGATTGACCAAACTCTTTGAAAAAGAATCAAATCCATTTATTAAAATGAATTTGGCAATTGCTTTGGGAAAAACCCGGGATCCAGAAGTTTTAAGCACTTTGCTAACAGCACTAAAAAGCGATAATACCGATAACAGAGTTAAAGTAAATATTATAAAATCTTTTGGTAATTTTAAATATATTGATGTAGCTGAAGATATTTTAAAATCAGTAGAAGATAAAGACACAAAAGTAGCATTTACCGCTGCAAATTATTTTTATGAAAACGGTGAGCCCAATGATGTAAGTATTTACAGAAAAATAGCAAAAAAAGTTACTGACTGGAGAGTGAAATCCAGACTTTACAATGCTATTTTGAAAAAGATTCCCGTTTATTTCAGCATAACAAAAAATGCTACGATTTGGGATATTAAAAAATTCATCTCTAACAGTGAAAATCCATACGAAAAAGCGGAATACATCAGAGCATTGGGAAATGATATTAATTCTCTTAAATTAATTAAGGAATTGGGATTTCAGGCTCCTGAAATAGTGGTTAGAGTAGCATCTGTAGAAGCATTATCAACTTTAGTCCAAAGAGATGAAATAGAAAAGTTTCCAAAATGGAAGAAAAAGAGACTGAAAGAAGAAATCGCAAATATTGTTCTTGAATCTTTCAAATCCGGTGATCCGGGATTGATCAGTTCAGCAGTTGATGTTATAGAAAAAACTAAACTCGACTTTATGGATCAATATGAAGATAACTCTTTTATCGATAAAAGTCTCAAGCTATTGACCTTGCCTCAGGATATTGAAGCTTACAATAATGTTTTAAAACTGAAAAGTAAAATATCAAATAAAAAATATACTCCTTATAAAATAAAATACAATCATCCTGTTGACTGGAAAATATTTGAAACAATATCTGATTCAACTTTAGTAAAAATCGAAACAAATAAAGGAAGTTTTGTTATCGAATTATTCAAAAATCAATCTCCCGGCAGTGTTGTAAATTTTGTTAAATTGGTTAAAGATCATTTTTATGACGGCAAAAAATTTCACAGGGTAGTGCCAAATTTTGTTATTCAGACAGGATGTCCAAGGGGAGACGGGTATGGTAGTCTAAACTATACTATCCGTTCTGAATTAGGGCCTTTATATTATGATGACAGCGGATATGTAGGAATGGCTTCAGCAGGAAAAGACACTGAATGTACTCAATGGTTTGTCACGCATACACCAACACCACATTTAGATGGCAGATATACTATATTTGGCAAGGTCATAAAGGGAATGGATACTGTAAATAGTATTTTATTGGGTGATTATATTATTAAAGCGGAATTGACAAAATAGTATCTAATCAGGTAAAATCATTTTTTTCAATTGAGATATCCTGTTTTCCCAGGAATATTCTTTAAGTTTTTCTTTATTGAAAATATGGTTGATTTTTCCTGATTTTTGCCATTCATTATAAAAATATAAAATGTTTTTTTCTATTTTTTGTATGTCTTTGTCATAAAAGATAAATCCGGCATTTAACTCTGAAAATACTGATTCAAATTCATCATCTTTTACTCCTTGAATAAAAGCAAAAATCGGTTTGCCGGCAGCTATATACTCATAAAATTTTCCCGTCAATACACCTTTTTGTTCTGCTCCTGACCAAGATAAAAGAATATTAACATGACTTTTGTTTTGTAATTTTATTGCTTCTGACAAGGACAATTCGCCCATATTATTAGATATTTTCTGAAGATCATATTCTTCAATCCACTTATCCCAAATCGAACCGTCTTTTCCTGCATAGATCAGTTGAAAATATGAAGGCTCAATATATTTTTTTGATAATAATAATTGTAGTGCTTTAAAAAATACTGCCGGTTTTTGCAAATCAGGATACAAAGAACCCGTATATATCATAGAAAACATATTAAAATCTACATTATCAAATTTGAATAAATTATAATATCCGTTCCTTACGGTAATTGATTTGGGATTATATGATAAAATAGATCTGTTTACTCCATCTGATACTGCGGTCACAATATTTGCTTTTTTTAGTAATTTCTTCAAAAACCAATTTTGCAATTTTGTTAAATAAACATTGTTGAGATTAATATTAACCGGTGGATCTCTGAAATCAGCAATCCAATTTATTCCAGGGAATAACAATTTTATATTGTATGCAATTATATGATCGGCAATGGGGCGATATGAACTGTAAATATGTGTTATTTTGTTCTTTTTTATAATTTTTATGGCTCTTATTGTGGCATTAATTATATATAATATCCCGCCTTCACCAAAAATCACGTTTGTAGGAAAGCTATCAAGAAATTTTCTGATAAATTTTACTTTCCATGAATTGCTTTTTGCATTTGTTTTATTTCTTAAATTATTATTTTTCGAAGAAAGAAGGTTGCCCAGATTGCGATAATCGTAATTAAAAACGCGATGAATTTGACCAAAATCAACAGGAATTTTATCTTTTAACGGTATTGAAATATTTTTAATGGTTATAATATGAGTATTATCAAAATACCTTGATAAATATTTGGCAATATGATAATTTCTCAAAAAAGCAACTGTTCCCATCGGAGGAAAATAGTATGCTATTATCAAAATGGATTTTGTTTTTTTCAATTACTTTCGGTTTTGAGAATATCCAAAATAATATTTAGAATATCATCAGCAATCAAATTATCATCAAATTCTCTAATTGCTTTTTCTCTTCCGTACTTACCCATTTTAATTCTTTCTTCTTTAGGAAGCTCTATCATCTTTTTCATTGCCAAAGCTAGTGAATTGATTTCTTTGACAGGAACAAGGTATCCGTTTTTCCCTTCTTCAATTGTTTCACGACATCCGGCTGTATCCGTTGTTATAACAGGTTTTGCCATTGCCAAACCTTCAGATATAGTTCTTGCTATAGCTTCCCTGTAAGAAGGCAACACAATACAATCTGATTTGGAAATATATCTTTTAACATTCTGTTTGAAACCATGATAGATTACGGTTTTGTTTTTTACCCAGTTGATAAGATCTTCTTCTTTCACCATTGCAGGATTGTTTTTATCAATTTCTCCTATCAACCAAAATTCGGCATTTTTATATTCTTTTTTAATGATTTTTGCCGCTTCAACAAATTCCACTACTCCTTTATCATATAATAATCTTCCAATAAACGTGAAAATAATTTTATCTTTATTTTTGCCATTTTGTTCAACAGGAGAAAAATATTCAACATCTACACCGCAACCTTTTATCGAAATTCCTTTATTTGCTTTTATAAGCCTGCCCTTCACAAACAATTCAAGATCATCTGTATTTTCGAAAATTATTTTTTTGTGATACCTGGAACTGAATCTATACAATAATCTGGTTATTGATTGAATTATTCCTTTATGAATAAAAGCATATCCCAATCCTGTAACAACTGCTATTGAAGGAATACTTAAAATACCGGCAGCAATACCTCCGTAAATATTAGGCTTTATAGTATAATGTAAAATTATATCCGGTTTTATTTTTTTGTAAATTTGTACAAACTCATTTATTAAAATAATTTCTTTAACGGGATTTGTTCCATCTCTTGAAAGTTTTTTGATGGGAATATGAACTATTTCGGGAAAATCTTCTTTATAAAAAATATATTTATCTACAGGAGCTACGACAAAAACTTCAAAATCATTAGCCAATAGCACATCCAGTATATTTAATCTAAAATTGTATATATTCCAGGTAGCATTTGCAACAACTGCAATTCTATATTTTTTACTATCACTCAAATTATTACTTTTGTATTAATTATGTGTTTGTATCATGATAATTGCACAAAAATATCTAAAATAAAGAAACCTTAAAAATAATTCATTATCTTTTATCAATATCTTTTATTTCCTGTTCTTTATTTTTAGGATATATCAGCAATGTATTGTTTTCATCAATTACAATAAAACCATTCAAATCTTTAGTTACTATTTTTTTACCGGGAGCAACTTTGATTATATTGTCTTTCGAATCGGATAATAATCCTTTCCCGCTAAGTAAAACATTATTGTTTTTATCTTTTTCTAAAAAGGCATGCAAAGAATTCCAGGTACCAAGATCAGACCATCCTATGTCAGCCGGGATTGTATAAATATTATCCGCTTTTTCCATTATCGCAAAATCAACAGATATCTTTTTTGTAAGGGGATAATTGGTTTCAATAAAACTTTTCTCCTTTTTGGTGTTATATAATTTTTCACCTTTGGATAATATATTATAGATATCCGGTGCATATTTTTGATATGCTTTTAAAATACTTTTTGCTTTCCAAACGAAAATACCGGCATTCCAAAGAAAATTTTTGCTTTCTATATACGTTTTTGCGGTTTCCAAATCGGGTTTCTCCTTAAAAGATCTAACTTTATACAATTCAAAATCCTCATTCACATTTTTTTCTCCCAATTCTATATATCCATATCCCGTATCCGGTCTGTTTGGTAAAATACCCAAAGTTACCAATGCATTATTAGACGAAACAAAATTAAAAGCATTTTTGATATGTTCTAAAAATTCCGTTTCTTTTAAAATTACATGATCTGAAGGTGCCATTACAATATTAGCATCCTTATTCAAACTGAATATTTTAAATGATGTATATGCTACCGAAGGTGCTGTATTATTTCTTGAGGGTTCGATAATAATCCTGTCTTCAGCGATCAAAGGAATTTGTTCCAATACAAGATTTTTATATCGCTTATTGGTAACAATAAAAATATTTTCCAAAGGATAAACCTTTGAAAATCTTTCAAAGGTCAATTGTAACAATGATTTCCCCATTCCCAAAATATCAAGAAACTGCTTTGGTCTTTCTTCGCTGCTTGAGGGCCAAAACCTGGATCCGATACCACCGGCCATTATTGTTATATAATTGTTTCTCATCTGTTTGTTCATTTGTTTTGTTAATATATCGGGGTTTATTAATTCACTGAATAATAAATCAAATTCCATCCATCATGCAACTTTCCAAATCTCCTTTCCATTTTGAACAAATCATTTACTCCCGTGATTTTTTCAATAATTAAATCATCATTGAAAATATAAAATTTTCTTGTGAAAATATTATTATACGAATCGAATTCATGATGCAATTGCCACTTATCTTTTCTCCACCTGTAAGGTATCATGGAATCATTTTTTGTTTCGGGTGCACTTATTGCTCCTTCCAAGGGAAAAGAAATATGATCCATTTGAAAGACGGAATCACGATGAAATCTATTATAAAATTCCATAAAATCCCGAGGTAACTGACTCAATGATGTATCTGCTTCAATTTTATTTTCATCTTGTATTTTTTGATTTGATCCACCTTTGCAAGACATAAAAGCAACCACCGGAACAAAAATTAATAAAAAAAATATTTTTTTTCTCATTAGCAGGTATTTAATAATTTAACATCTGTGCTTTTCATTTTAACTCTTCAAAAGCAATTGAAAGTATTGCTTTTTCCATACTATAACTTTCAACTTTATACTTTATTTTAGTCTTGTTAATGTCTACAAAAACATTACCGGTGATCATATCACCGTTTTTTCTAAAATCATCTATTCTTATATGCTTTTTAAAACTTATTTTTTTCTTTCCATAAGCTTTATAAACAGCTTCTTTTACCGTCCACATCAAATTCAATTTTTCCAGGCTTGAATTGAATTCCAATTCTTTTTTTGAAAGAAATTTTTCTTTTATTATATCTACTTTTGGGGAAATATTTTGAATATCAATACCTATATTTTTATCTGAAATAACGGCAGCAATATTTTTCCCGGAATGACTTAAAGATATCTTTTTATCTGAATTTTGCAGATATGGTTTGCCGAATTCATCCTTTAAAACACAGGATCTTTTTTCTCCCTGCAATAAAAACAATAAATATCTGGAGGACCACCATTCAAACAATCTATGTTCTGAATACTTTGAAATTTCTAAACTTTCTTTATCGCAAATTTTAAATTTATCTAAAAAAAAAGATAAATCTTCATTTATTTTCCAAACCATAAATGAAAATTTATCTTTTTGTTTTTCCAATATTAAAGGCATAAACTATGTATCTACATTAGCATAAATAGCATTCTCTTCAATAAATGCTCTTCTGGGTGGCACTTCATCTCCCATAAGCATAGAAAACACCCTGTCTGCTTCTAAAGCATCATCAATAGTAACTTGTTTCAATATTCTTGTTTCCGGATTCATGGTTGTTTCCCACAATTGAACAGCATTCATCTCTCCCAAACCTTTGTATCTTTGTACTTTCACTCCTTTATCTTCAGGACCGGAAGAAAATTTCATAATAGCTTCATCTCTTTCTTCATCGGACCAACAATATATCGGTGTTTGTTGACCTTTTCTAACCTGATACAACGGAGGAGTAGCTAAATAAACATAACCATTCTCAATCAATTCATACATATATCTAAAGAAAAACGTCAGGATCAATGTCGAAATATGACTACCATCCACATCGGCATCCGTCATTATTATCACCTTATGATATCTCAATTTATCCAGATTCAAAACCCTTTCACCATCTTTTTCCTCTATTGTAACACCAAGAGCCAGAAACATTGTTTTTATTTCTTCATTTTCATATATCTTGTGTTCCAATGCTTTTTCAACATTAAGTATTTTTCCTCTTAATGGTAATATTGCTTGAAAGACCCTGTCTCTTCCTTGTTTTGCAGTACCGCCCGCAGAATCTCCCTCAACAAGATACAATTCTGAGATCACCGGATCTTTAGAACTACAGTCCGATAATTTTCCGGGAAGCCCACCGCTGCTCATCACGTTTTTTCGCTGAACAAGTTCTCTTGCTTTTCGGGCAGCATGTCTTGCTGTCGCAGCAACGATCACTTTATCGATGATCATTTTGGACAACTTTGGGTTTTCTTCCAGGAAGTTCTTTAGAGTATCACCGGCTATTTGAGAGACTATAGCTGTAACTTCTGAATTACCCAATTCCCCTTTGGTTTGTCCTTTGAACTGGGGTTCAGGTACCTTTACGGATACCACTGCTGTCATCCCTTCCCGGAAATCCTCACCTGAAAGTTCTACTTTAAGCTTTTTAAAGAAATTATTTTGCTCCCCGTATTTTTTAAATTCCCTTGTTAATGCCCTTCTGAAACCCTGAACATGAGTTCCTCCTTCATGAGTTCGAATATTATTAACAAAAGAATATATATTTTCCTTGAAACCCGTATTGTAATTAATGGCAATTTCTACTTCTACATTATCTTTATTTCCTGTAATATATATAGGTGTATCAATGATTGAAGCTCTTCCTTCATCCAAATATTTAACAAATTCTTTCAATCCCCCTTCAGAGAAAAATTCTATTTTCTTAAAATTTCCGTCTTTATCTTTTTCCCTTTCATCAATAAGAATTATTTTAAATCCCTTGTTAAGGAAACTCATTTCTTTAAATCTGTTGGCTAAAGTATCAAAGTTATAATCTAATGTTTCAAATATTTCGTGATCGGGCTTAAAGATAATTTGAGTACCAGTCTTATCTGTTTCTCCAATTTGCACGACTTCTGTTTGAGGAACACCTCTTTTATATACTTGTTTGAATACCTTTCCTTCTCTGGAAACTATTGCTGTCAATGATTCTGATAAAGCATTAACAACCGATACACCTACACCGTGCAATCCTCCTGAAACTTTGTAGGTATCTTTATCAAATTTTCCTCCTGCATGCAATACCGTCATTACAACTTCCAAGGCTGATTTTTGCAATTTTTCATGCATTCCAACCGGAATACCCCTTCCGTTATCAATAACAGAAATACTATTATCAGTTAATATTCTGACTTCAATTTCATCACAATATCCTGCTAAATGTTCATCTATTGAATTATCTACAACCTCCCATACCAGATGATGAAGACCTTTTACATCAGTACTTCCGATATACATTCCCGGCCTTTTCCTGACCGCTTCCAGTCCTTCTAATGCTGTGATATTATTAGCACTATATTCCTGATTTTTTTGATTTGACATATATTAAAATTTATTTAAGCACGCAAAGGTACAAAAAATTAATGATTTTTTCTTTAAATACACTGAAAAGTATGCATAACAAAGTACATAATAATAAACAATTTATCGTTTTTTAAAGTTTGATATTTCAATAAAAATATAGGAATAAGAAAATAAAAGGTTTTTACTGTTTTATAATGAGCAATAATACCTGAAAAAACTACATTCTCTTATTATCATTTTATAGAATTCAGTATCATTATAGCTATTCTTTAGTTTTTCAAAGCTCTTTTTATATTTCAAAGTTTTTTTATTGACTGCACCATCATACATATTTCTATAATAAATTTTGTCCGAATTATACATTTCGTTCAATTCGCATTTTGCCATCAAAAAAGAGTTCGTGCATTTAATTCTTTGTCATTGGACAATGTCAATACCATATTGTAATGCTCCATCGCCTTTTTAGCAAAACCGAAATAAAGTTTCAAATAAACCCTTGCATCTGTCATATTATAAGCGGATTTGTCCTCTATCATATCTTCTGTGAAAATCAATTCCCGGTATGGTGAATAGAAAAACTTATGATAGCTGTCTGTTGGTTTCCGATTCACAAAAACATATCTGTAAATGCCCGAATTTGAAATATTATAATAATAGTTTCCCAACAAATAATGAGCTAATTTTCGTTTCCACTCTTGACTTTGACAGTTGTTGGTGATTTTCAGGGTTTTTGCAATGATAAACCACAGAATATCAGGCGTTTGTGATTTGGTGGGTTAAAAAAGTGTAGTGGCAACTAAGTTGTTAGATAA
>JALVEG010000190.1 GCA_027031145.1 Saprospiraceae bacterium
TAGATGTATATGATATCAATGGAAAATTAGCAATAGGAAATGCGGTTAATGAAGAATTCAAATCAGGACATAATGATGTTGCGATAGATGTAAGAGAACTAAGTCCTGCAACATATTACCTGAGATTTGAATCAGATAGTAAAGTGATGTTTAAGAAACTGATAGTACTCAAACATTGATGATATTTATTTAAGAAAACAAAGAGGTAGTCAATTTATCATTGGCTGCCTCTTTTTTATTTTTTTATGGTAGGTAGTTTCCGGTAAAGTGTGTATATGATCAATCCAAAAACAGATCCGGCATTATTTTGGCTCCGGATATAAAATCATATTTTGAAAAATCAGTTATACCGGTTTCCCTCAAAACATCTTCATCAAGATAAAAATTTCCTGTTGCATCCGAACTATCTTTTTTGAAGATCTCAAATGCTGCATCTGCAACTATTTCCGGTTTGCGTGACATTTTGAGTCCTTGTTCACCCATGAGATAAGAGATAGCTGCAGTTCCTATTATGGTTTTTGGCCATAGAGAATTTGCCGCTATTTTATATTCTTTAAGTTCTTCAGATAATCCCAAAGTAGTCATACTCATACCGTATTTGCTGATGGTATATGCTACATGATTTTTAAACCATTTAGGGTCGAGATTTATAGGGGGAGACATTGTTAAAATATGAGGATTTCTCCCTTTTTTTAAATATGGAATTGCATATTTTGAACAGATAAATGTTCCTCTGGCATTAACCTGTTGCATGAGGTCATATCTTTTTACCGGCAAAATTTGAGTATCCATAAGTAAAATAGCACTTGCATTGTTGACCAAAATATCAATACCGCCAAAATAATCGGCAGCTTTTTCAATACCTTCTTTTACAGATTCTTCACTTCGCACATCAACTTTTATCGGGAAAGCTTTCCCTCCGGCTTTTTCAACTTCTTCTGAAACAGTAAATATAGTACCGGGTAGTTTTGGATGAGGAACATCGCTTTTTCCTGTTACAACAATATTTGCACCTTCAGATGCCATTTTCAAGGCAATTGCCCTGCCGATACCTCTCGTTGCACCCGTTATGAAAATAGTTTTGTTGGTGAATGTCATAATAATATTATTATTTTTTTGTAAAGATATAAATAAACAGGAGAAAACAAAAAAGGGTCTGACAATTACTGTCAACCCGCATTATTCACAGGTTTTCGTAATGAGAGTTCAAAATGGCAAAAGTAAAGGAAAGCACAGAAAATTTTTACCGAGTAAATGGACACCCATTTTTGAGGTATAAAATTTTTAAGCATTTCCTTTAATTGCTGGCAGTTTCAGCTCGTAATAGATATATCTGTGAATAATGCGGGTTAGACCCTTCTGAAAATATTTAACTATGAATTATTATTTGGTAACTACTCAGGTAGGGTGTTTTTTTCAGTCAAAATGATTCTACCTGAGTAGTTACATTATTTACAAACATTCTTTATCAGATTGTCTGCCCTTTTGTAACCTTGTTTTTTAGATTCTTTTGCATATTTACATGCCTGAGCATTATTACCTTTCTTTTGATATGATAAGCTGAGATAGTAATTAGCTTTCCCCAATTTAGCCTTTTTATTTATAGCTTCCTCAAGGTCTTTAATACTACCTGAATAATCCTTAGTAAGGTATTTAGCGATTCCTCTGTTTAAATAATAGCTTCCTTTTGCTTCTTTTTCAATCAATTTATTGTAATCTTCAATTGATTTTGCATATTCTTTATTACTGAAATAAGCGATAGCGCGTTTGCTCAATAATTTAAATGAATTAGCATCTACTTCTAATCCTTTAGTGAAAGAAGTAATCGCTCCGGGATAATCTTTGCTCTTGAGTTTAGTATAACCCAGGTAATAATAAGCATTTATATCTTTAGGGTCTAATTCCATTTGTTTTGAGAAGTCTGCTATTGCATTAGTATAATCTTTTTTATCCAAATATGCTTTACCTCTGTATAATAAAACTTTACCATATTTGGGGTTCTCATTGGCAACTGTTGTGAAATCAGCAATTGCTTCATCATGTTTTTTTAGATTTTGGTACAATATACCTCTGTTAAGAGAGGCTTTTATTTTATTCTTTCCGTCTAATTCTATGGTTTTTGTATAATCCTGAATTGCTTCATCGTATTTTTTAAGTTTCTGATAAGCTTTCGCCCTGTTTATATATGCTTGTTCCAATTTTCCGTCAAGCTCTATTGCTTTTGTTGAAGCATCCAATGCTTTATTGTAATCTTTTATCTTCAATTCACAGTATCCTTCATTCATGTATGCTTTTGCATATTCAGGATCTAATTCTTCCACCTTTTTGAAATCTTCAATTGCCTCTTTATATTTTTTTAGCTTCATTTCAACCTTTCCTCTGTTGAAAAATGCTTTTTTATATTTGGGATTCAACTCAATAGCTTTTGAATATGAATCTACAGCTCCCCTGTAATCTTTTGCTTTTATTTTTGATATGGCATTATTATATGCTTTAACAGCTTCGTTTTTCTTTGTATCAGAAGTTTGTGCTGTCGCAAAAGTAAAAGAAAATACTAGTAATAAAAAAAATAGTTTTTTTGTAAAGCTCATGATCGTATGATTTTTTTTGATTAAATAATTTTGTGTCTGTTAAAGCAATCCTGATTTGTAATTACTAAGTTTTTTATCTCAAAACAGCCTGCCTCAATAGACATCTACAACTAATAACTTCAATATAACGATTTTGTTCAATAAAATTTATAAAAATTTTGAGGTTTTTCAAATTATTAACAATTTTGTAGAGCTACAAAATTCTAAATTTATCATCACAGGTTTGACTTATCCCGGATTATTCATGTTTTTAGCTTTATGTAGATTTTAGAGCCTCACACAAGAAATTCCTTAGGTGTTAATCTTGTCCTTTTTCCCAGACTCTTCGTTAATCAAACAGTCATTATACTACTGCATAACTCCTGTTTGATTGCCTTGATTCAGGAATAAATTCCTGCCATTAACACCTAATTTACTTCATGTGTGAGGCTCTAGGCATCGAATTGCGCAGATATATCCTTATATTTCAAGTGTTTCGTAACGCAGCAGATACATAAAGATAAAATCAAACGACACCCCAAATTTGGGGTGATAATTTTTAACATATTTTATTATAATTAATTAATATTTAGTGATTTAATATAATAAAAATTAAAGTGGTGAATAATTCGGGTTATCTTTATTCACTTTGAATCTTAAGAAAGCCATCCCATACCCAACCTTCTTTATCTGCATATTTCACTTTGCACCATCTGCCTCTGTTTCCATTTAGATAGTAATAATTCAAATCAAAATACAAGACATCAACATAACTGCTATCAGGTATTCTTATTATTATTTCAGAACCGATATTGGGCTTTGATCTCATATTTAAAGTGCCGCTTTCAACATTTATCAAAGCTTTTTTATGAATATTGATTTTTTCGTATCTTTTTAGAACATTGCGCAGAGAATCTATTAAAGTATCTTTTTTGTTGATTTCCATCAACAATGAATCAACCGGAGGTGGAAGCTTAATCGTATTTCCTGTGATTTTACCCCATAAATATTTAGAAGAAATATCAGGTGACTGTTTTATAAATATGGAAAACCCTGTTATCATAATACTTATGACAAATAAAAATGTCAATATCCATAATTTGGAATTATTTTTTATTTCTCTTTTTCTTCTCATTTTTTATTTTTTGAAATATAAAACTTTTCAAAAAATCCTTTATAATTTTTAACGGATCTTTGTTTTATTACTTCTCTATAATTTTTTTGTGAAATAGCATAAAACTCATAATTGAATTTTCTGTTTATATATTCATTTGGATCTTTTTCTATTTGATGATAATACTTCATTGCAGATTCGGCAGTATCAAATTTTCTTATCAGGATTACCTGATCTTTACCTTTTGTATCAAAATAAATGTTTGAGAGTTTTAACCTGTTTAATTTGTAATATTTTTTATTATAATTTGAAATAGATGTTTTTATCATCTTTATTTCCTTATCATTGGCATTGTGTACCACGACTAAAATATAATGCATTTTATCAGGCTGATAACTAAATTTTTGCAAATCTTCCTCATAAATCAATTTGCTGAAAGCATCTCTGTCTCCTTTGAGAAATCTTAGTGTTTCTTTTGCATTTATGGATTCAGGAGTATTTGGATATTGCTTCACAAAATCTTCCAAAGCCAGTATATATTCATTCTTTCCTTTAAGTTTTCCTAAAAGTTTAGCTTTTAGAAAATCCATTTTTATTTTATACTTTTCATCTTTTTTAATATCAGCTCCTGCATTTTCTAATTTTGAAAATGCAGTTTCATAATCTCCCTTTTTATACAATTTGAAAATGTCCTGATAATAAATTTCTTTGAGATTAAGTTTCTTTTTCTTTGAATCAACAAAACTCGGATCGGTCAATATTTTTGTATAAATGCAGTCAGGATACTTTTTGGACATTTTTTTTACAACCTCATCTCCTTTTGAAAATTCATTCAAATCCTTGTAAGAAAACTGCAAATAGTACATCGCTTTACATTCATTGTCAAAATCGGAATACCTGCTGAACAACTCTTCAAGAATCTCAACTGATTTTTTATAATTGTTTAGTTTGTCCCTGTAAAGAAAACCCAGATCAATCATTGCATCTATGATTTTTTTATTTGCCTGTGCCAACTGATCAGGTGTTTTTGGCACACCTCTGAGTATTGTGTTTACTTCGTTTTCCGAAAGTGTAAGATTATCTTCATCCATGTCTAAGTCCTCATCTTCATAATTGCTGTCTGTTTTATTGGATCTTCGCCAATTATCTTCAAGTCTGATAACTCCCCATTTTTTCTTGAATTCGTTCATTCCGGCTTTTACTGCTGAAGGATTGTATGCGAAAAATGAACTTTTTTGCAGTCTTTTAAGACTTTTGCCCGGTGCTATACCCATCATACCACCCGGAGCCGGAGCAGCCATCCTTTCGGAAATTGCATTAGATTTTTTCTTTTGTTCTTCTTTCTTCTTTTTCTCTTCTATCTCTTTCTTCTTTATCGCAAGGGCTATTTCCATTTGCTCTTCTTTTGACATTTGGCTTATTTTGATAAGACTATCCTGCAATGCAATAGTTTGCAAATCCCGTGCTATTCCTTTTAAATTGTCTGCCAGATTCTTAATGTCTGTATACCTTTCATCTTTTTTATCCAATGACATTAATGTACTGTCATAATACAATTTTGAACTGATATAATCCTGTTGGTCAAAATTTATATTACCCAATTTATAATAGGTTTCCGCTTTTAAAGCAGAATTGTTTTTGTTTTTAGAAATGGACTTGTTTAAATATGTAATGGCTTTGTCGATATTGTTCCGGTTCAGCATTATTTCAGCCATTGTAAAATAAATTTTATCCTGATATTCTTCATATTTCTCTTCCTTCAAAAGCTTTTTTATCTCTTTCAATGCATAGGCATCCGAAGTGCCACTGTAATTTTTCAGTATTTTTAATTTTGCGTTGAACTCCAATTCATAATCAGGGTTAAGGTCTTCTATTTTTTTATAGATAGCATAAGCATCTCTTTGATTATTGAGTGATTCATAAATTTGCCCGAGTATAAAAGCAAATCTTGCTTTATCTCTTTTTTTCTTGGCTAATGTGAAAGCATCATGAAGAGGTTTTATCGCATCGCCGTATTTCTTTTGTTTCAAATAATAATATGCAGTTACAACCGGCAATTCTCTTTTAAGTTTATCGTTTAAATTTTCATTTTTCAATCTCACAAGAAGATAGTAAGCTGAAGCCCACTTATCTCTTTCCATATATGTTTTTGCCATCCAGAGCAAACCTTCGTTATAAGTGTCCCAGTCTTCTTTTGACCCTTTGGCATGATATGTTGTATTTGATTTTTTGGCAACATCTGTTTTTGAATTTTTCTTGCTTTTATCTGATCTCTTTTTCTTGCTTCTGGATTTCTTTTTTCTAGATTTTTTCTTCTTTTTTCTAGACTTTTTTTTGGACTTTTTAGATTTTGATTTCTTTTTATTGGTTTTATAACCTGATTTTTTATATGCAGGATTCATTTCATCAACGAAATATTCAAAAACTTTTTGTGCCTGTTCAAAATCCTGTTTTACGTATTGAGCTTTTCCCATAAGAAGGTAGCTGTCATCAACCCAGTCGGAAGCTCTGTGAAGATTTATCACTCTTGCCAGTTTTTCAACTACTTTATCAAGATCCTGAGATACCGATTTTGTATCCGTAACATCTCTGTAAGTATATAAAGGCAATATTTTGTTATAATCATCCTGATGCAATTCATCCAATGTCAAAAGTGAGTTTTGATATATTTCATTAGCATTAAAATAACCGTTATAATAAGATGTGGTATTTTGATAAAATTTACCGAGTTTAGAAACTTCATCTTTTTTCTTTGTTGTTTTACATGATGTGACAGCTAACAACATCAATAATGAAAAAATTCCAACAAATATCTTTCTAAATGTCATAAAACATATTTTTTTAACAACTTCAATATAAAATGGTCGTTTTTTTAAATAATAAACAATAATAACCTATTTTAATTTATTTATCGATTTATATAACATTATATTTGTGAAATTATTTTAAAAATACATCTAATATCTTTCATTATTAAAGTAATAAATGAAAATAATTGATGTTGTTAATCATATAGTATATTTTGTGTCTACTCAGGTAGAATCATTTTGACTGAAAAAAAAAGTTTTTTCGCCATATAGAAGCTATTTTTTTAGTGTAACTCTACTATAACTTTGAAGAATTGGTTTTATTTGGCAAATCCGATGTCTGTTGGAATGAATTTTCTCATTTCAAAAGCATCTTGCCTGAACAGATACTTTATTTTTATAAATTTTATACGCAGATATTTATAAATATGAATAAAAAAAAGAAAAAAAGGCTTGATGAAGATTTGAGATTGGTGATAATGAATGAAAATACTTTCGAAGAAAAGTATTCCTTTAGACTGAATCTCAAAAATCTTTATATTCTTATCAGCTCTATCGTAATCGTCCTGATTGTTTTGATTTTTATGTTAATTGCATTTACGCCTTTAAAACATCTTGTTCCGGGTTATGGGAATATTGAAAACAATTCATACGTGATAAAACTTAACAGGTATATTGGCGAATTGGAAACGCAAATAGAAACTCAGGAGCAATATAATATCGCATTGCGAAAAATATTGATAGGAGAGGATACTACAGTTTATTCTGGTCAGGGTGGAAACAATACTATAAAGTCGGGCCAAGGGGAAAATGATAATAAAAGCTTTGAATCGGCTCAGAATAATAATCTTTTGAAAGATTTAAAAATAGAAACTCCGTTGTTGGGAAAAATAAATAAAAATTTTGATGTTAAAACCAGTCATTACGGGATGGATATTGCCGGAGCAATCGGCTCACCTGTAAAAGCAGTAATGTCAGGAACAGTAATATTTTCGGATTGGAGTACCGAAACGGGAAATACCATTATTATTCAACATCCGAATGGTATTTTGTCTGTTTATAAACATAATTCTTCACTGTTTAAAGAAATTGGAGATTTTGTAAAAAAAGGTGAAGTAATAGCAAAATTAGGTAATTCGGGCACACTGACATCCGGTCCGCATTTGCATTTTGAATTGTGGTATAATGGCATTCCGATTGATCCTGTTAAATACTTAAATATGAAAGAATAAATGTGTTTACCGGGTGTAACTACTCAGGTGGTTTAATTTATTGATTGTATGAGTGTTGGCAGCATAATAATATTCTCTCGATTATCATCCCGCAGTACTGCGGGACAGGAAAGGGTTCTAAATAGAAAGTTTTGAAAATATTATTATGCAAATGCAATTTAGCGACGTATTTCATTTTGTTTTCGTTAAATATTTGTCCTGAGTAGTTACCACCGGGCTAATCAGAGATTTTTTTTATTCTTTGTTTGAGATTATTTAGATCCTCTATATCGCTTTCTATATCAATGATATCATTTCTGAAATAATAATACCAAAAAACCCCGCCAATCAATGCGGCAACAATAAATGTAGCCAGATAACCTTTAAAATCAAATGGTCCCTTTAATATATCAATAAGAGTAAAAGACATTAAAGGGAAGAAAATGATATAAAAATTTCTGGTAACAATAGCTCTTTGGATGGTAACTTTTATTCCTTCAGAAATATAATTGATTCTGTTATTTAAAAATTCAGGATTTTCAGGATCGATTTTTTCAGAAATCCGTGTTTTGATATTTTCTCTGATCGTTTTTTTAATATTGTAAATATAATAAAATAAATACATGATCAATAAAACTATAAAGAATATACTGTAATTAAATCCTGATTTGAAAAAGTGAATAGCAAAGACGATAAAACTTATGCTAAACAATATATAAAATATGGTTTTGTAAATAAAAGAGGATTTGTGATTTTGGATATCTTCATAGATATTTTCAACATCAATATGAATATTGCGAAGTTCTATGGCGATATTTTCAAGGCTATCCAGAGCGTTTATTTTTTTTGAATATTTTTGTAAATTATCGTTATTTTCCATTTTAATAGTTTAAAATACAAATATATAAATAATATTGGTTTTGGAAGTACTTGTTACTTGTGAATAATCATTTTTGAAGTAGTGTTAATTTTTGTTTTCAATTTTTTTGCTAGTTCCTTTTTGATGTGCTGATATAATAAAATTTGACTCTTATGATTATATATTGAACACCTCCCAAAGGGACAGGTCCCAACGGGATAAATATCGGCGTTCATTTCCTTCTTACATATACCCCGCATTTCATACGGGGCTAATCACATTAAACCACTCCTAAAGGGACAGGTATTGTGGTTTTGCCCTCTAACGTGTGTTTCAAATAAAATATACGATGACAATTTTACAAGAATTTGCATTTTTACATAATGGCTGCCTGAAAACACATCAAATTTGAAATTGATTCTTTTTGTTATCTTTTGACTTTTTTACAAGTGATTGATACTAAGGTATTAAATCATTGCAAGATGTCAAAATCTAATCAATCTCAAACTATATTTATATAGTCGGGACAAAAATTGTTTGTTTTCGAGCAGACACTATGTATTATCTGTAATTTTTTTTCAAAGAGAAAAAAATATCCCCGACAGGGGATAAAAGTGAATAGCCACCGGTGAAACCGGTGGTAAACAAGTAAGAGTGGTACAACTCCGACACGTGTCCCTTTGGGAATGGAGTTGAATGTAAATTTATTCATATTATATTGAAAAAAAATGAAGATTAATTCTTTAAACTAAATTTTTACATTGCTTAGTACATCAAAATAGGAATTAGCTAATTTTTTTAATATTTTAAATTATTAACCCAAGTATATACTTTACCTTTGTATCTTCGTTATTATTCAAATTGATTTAATATGACAAAAATAATATTTTACATAATATTTTTCTTTTCTGCATTTTCTGTTTTTGGTCAAAATCCGGAATTGAAAGATCAGAGTGAGGTGGAACTAGAGAGCGAATTAATAGATGCGATGCAATATGTAGTATTGGAAAAATATGATGAGGCACTCGAAAAACTTAGAGATATAAAGGATAGAATCAATGATGATGGTATAGCTGAATACGAAATGGCTAAAATATATTTTTCCATGGACAAATTTGATGAAGCGGAAGTATTTATAAAAAAAGCTATAAAAAAAGATAACACAAAGTTTGTTTATAAAACATTGTTGGTTGATATATATGTGAAAGAGAAAAAATATCACGAAGCAGCTGAACTTATGAATAATAATATTGATAAGTATTATTTTGACAGAAAAAAATACTACCAAATTGCAGATTTTTATCAAAGAGCTAAAGAAACAGATAAAGCAATTGCGGTTTTGAATAAATTGGAAAGTAAAACTTCAAATGATACGGAAATTGAGTTATATAAATTCAATATCATTCTTAGAAACAGAGAGTATAAAAATGCTCTGAAATTGGTAAATAAACTTTTGAAAAAATCTCCTTCAAATATTAAAATTCTGGAAAAAAAGGCATTGGTTTACAGAATGATGAATAAAGAAAAAGATGCTGAAAAGATATATAATCAAATATTGGATCTTGATCCCTCCAATCCAAATGCATTATCGTATATGAATGCGGTTAAGAATTTTGACAGGAATGAAAAAGATTATGTCAGGGGATTGATCCCATTATTGAAAAATGAGAAATTAAGTGAAGATAAAAAAATGAAAATGTTATTGCCTTTTGTCTCAAAAATTTCTGAAAACAATAACCTGACAGATGTAATGATGGAAGCTGCAAACATAATGATAAAACAATATCCTGAAAGTGCAAAAGCTAATAGTCTTTATGGTGACATTTTATATAATTCGGGCAATATATCCAAAAGTATTGAATACTATAAAAATGCTCTGAAATATAATAAAAGCAATTATTTCATATGGAAACAATTAATGACAATTTATACTCTAAATGAGGATTGGAACTCTCTTGCTGAAATAAGTGAAAATGCAATAGATTATTATCCGAATCAGGTTTCCGGATATTATTATGCGGGAAGAGCAAATATTTATTTGGGAAAAATTGATAAAGGATTGGAATTTCTGGATGAAGCTCTTGATTTTGCAACCGGAAAATATGTTGAAGAAATTAAACTGATGCAGGCAAGTGGCTTTATTGGAAAAGGGAATTTGGATAGAGCAGAAGATATTTTGAATTCATTGGAAAAAGAGTTTACGGCTAATCATCCTTTTTATTGGGAACTAAAAGGGGATATTGAAAATGAAAAAGGGAATTTGGATAAAGCAAAAGAATTCTGGAATAAGTCTTTTGAACTGGGTAATACTACAAAGCGATTAAAAATAAAACTGGATAAATAGCGAATATTTAGAGAAACCCGGAACATTTTAAACATGCATAATCAATAAAAAGATTGATTTTTCTTTGTGTTAGTTTGTGAACTTAGGGCCTTTGTGTCTATTTTAGTACATAAATGACATTTTAGACACTAAGACACAAAAGCACAAAGATTCACAAAGACAAACAGATTTAATATATGCGGTTTCCAATTTTGTGAATCAATGGAAATACTGATCTTAAATATTAAAAATAAACATTTAAACACATGAAATATCTTACAATACTATTATTTTTTATTGCTATTCCTGCTTTTGGTCAATTCGACAATTATTTTGAAAACCATACTCTGCGTATGGATTATATTCATAGCGGAAATTCTACGCAAGAGTTTTATGCATTCAAACAATTCAAAAAAGAAAAATATTGGGGTGGTTCACATGTGAATTTGCTTGAAACATTTGAATATGGGAAATATTTCGTTAAAGTTTTTGATGAAAAATCTGATACTTTGATTTATTCAAGAGGTTACGGAAGTCTATTTCATGAATGGAGCACTACAGAAGAAGCAAAGAAATTCAATAAAGCTTTTGAAGAGACTGTTGTTGTACCATTTCCAAAAAATAAAGTGATTATAAAATTATATTCACGAAATAAAGAGATGAAATTTGATGAAAAATTCGCTATTGAATTTGATCCAACCAAAACAGCATATTATCATAAAAATGATAGTGAATTTCCTGTAGTTGATATTCATGTTTCCGGTCCGTCTGATAAAAAAGTGGATATGGTTATTTTACCCGAAGGATATATCCACGATGAATTGGGGAAATTTATCAAAGACAGTCATGTTTTAATAGATGAGTTGTTTGCTTATTCTCCTTATGACAAATACAAAAGTGAATTCAATGTCAGGGCAGTTTGGGCTCCATCTGAAGAATCAGGAAGTGACAACCCCAATAAAAATATTGAAGTAAATACCGTTTTGAATACAAGTTTCAATACATTGTATTCGGACAGATATTGTATGACATTATCTTATCACAAAGTTAGGGATATTGCAGCAAATGCTCCGTATGATCAGATATATATTCTGGTAAACACGGATAAATACGGAGGAGGAGCTATATACAATTATTATTCTGTCAGTGTAAGTGGGAATCTTAAATCACCAAAAGTATTTATTCACGAATTCGGTCATGCTTTCGCAGGTTTGGCAGATGAATATGCTTATGAAGATTCATTTGAAAACATGTATGCCAAAGGAATTGAACCATGGGAACCCAATATTACGACTTTGGTGGATTTCGACCATAAATGGAAAGATATGGTTAACCCAAATACACCAATACCGACTCCTGCAACTCCTGAATATAAGGTTGCAATTGGAGCTTTTGAAGGAGCCGGATATCAACTAAAGGGTGTGTATCGTCCAAAGCAGGATTGTCTTATGAGATCATTTGCAGGGGATGAATTTTGTCCTGTATGCAAGAAGGCGATCAAAGATATGATCAAGTTTTATGCAGAGTGAAATAAAACTAAGATGGTTGCATCATAAGAACTTTTGATTTTAGTGGTATTTAATATTGTTTATGTTAAAAGATAACAATATGAGTAAATTAAAACTTGAGGTGTTTTCCTGCAAATACTATATAAGATACGATACTTTGTTTTTAGCTTAATAGACTGTCTGAAACCTTATTAATCCCCCGCTGGCGGGGGAAAAAGGGGGTGGAAAATGCAGAAAGTATACTGATAACAATATCAATTTCATCCCATAATTTCCTCTATTTATCTAAAAAAAATAATTTATTTACTTCATTTATTTATTTTTGAAAAAAATATATATAAATGGCAATACTTAAAATTGACAATGTCGTAAAAAAATTCAAGAATAAAACTGCTGTAAACGGAGCTTCTTTTAAAATCCGGAAAGGAGCGATTTTCGGATTACTTGGACCAAATGGAGCAGGGAAAACAACATTGATAAGGATAATAACAGGTATTTTTAATGCAGATGAGGGAATTATATATTTCAACGGGGAGGAATTGAATCAATTTCATCCTGCTCAGATTGGATATATGCCTGAGGAAAGAGGATTATACAAAAAAATGAAAGTAGGTGAACAGTTGATGTATTTGACTCAATTGAAAGGTTTTTCATCCGGTGATGCAAAAAAATCCATCATTAACTGGATGAAAAAATTTGAGATGAAAGACTGGTGGAATAAAAAGATAGAGGAGTTGTCTAAAGGTATGCAACAAAAAGTGCAATTTATTTCTACGGTTGCTCACAATCCAAAATTGATTATACTTGATGAACCATTCACCGGTTTGGATCCTGTAAATACAGAATTGATAAGAAATGAAATACTTAGACTCCGGGA
>JALVEG010000191.1 GCA_027031145.1 Saprospiraceae bacterium
TATTTCAAATGCTACTTTTATTAAGAAAGTAAATCATCTATGGGATTTATTTCAAATGAATGATAGTGAAATACGGGCGGACTTTGATATTTTGACCAAAGGGAAAAAATCTTCCGACTTGTCAAATACAAATACAATTATCGGTGGCAAACAATTATTTGTCGATAAAAGTGCTAAAATAGAAGCTGCCGTTATCAATACGGAATCAGGCCCTGTGTATATAGACAAAAATGCGGAAATTATGGAAGGGGCGATGATACGTGGGCCTTTTTATCTAGGACAAAACTCTACAGTGAAAATGGGAGCAAAAATATATGGTGCCACGAGTATCGGCAATCACTGCAAAGTCGGGGGTGAACTGAATAACGTTATTTTTCAAAATTATTCCAACAAAGCTCATGACGGCTTTCTCGGTAATGCCGTAATCGGAGAATGGTGCAATATCGGTGCAGATACCAATAATTCCAATCTCAAAAACAATTATGCTCCGGTAAAAGTCTGGAATTACGAACAAAACAGATTTGTGGATACCGGATCACAATTTTGCGGATTATTTATGGGTGATCATTCCAAAACCGGAATAAACACAATGTTCAATACAGGCACGGTTGTAGGAGTCAGTGCCAATATCTTCGGTCCTGGATTTCCCAGAACATTTATTCCCTCATTTTCCTGGGGTGGCAATCACGGTTTCACCTCATTCAAAATCAACAAAGCCTTCGAAACAGCGGAGACCATGATGAAAAGACGTGGATTGGAACTAACGGAAACAGATAAAAAAATACTGATGAATATTTATAACAATTCGGTAAAGTACAGAGTATGGGAGAAGTAAATCTATATTTTTACAAATTTTGCTGTGGTCTTAAAGCCGGAATCAGACTCTAACACTATAAAACTATTCAAGCGTATGTGTATAATTGCGATCTATGTGGACATTAATAACCTTGCCACTATTTGAATATATAAAGTTTAGCTTATAATCAGAAAAGAAAATACCTGTAAGTGTATCTTTACAATCTTTGGATATAGAATAAACACCTTGTTCATAAATGTAATAAGGATAACTATAATTTCCAAATAAATTTTTAACATCATTTGAATCAATTCCTATCAAACATTCCTTATTATTTTCAATCTCTTTTAACAATTTTTTATTGTATAGATGGCATCTTGGTATTGAATCATTTGCAGCCCATTTCTTTTTAACTCCATTATAAAACTTAGCACATTTTTCATTATGCTGAGAAGAAATCTCTCCATTTATTAAATGATATCCGTATGGAACTGATTTACATCCCAATAAAAACATCACTAATATTATAAAAAAGGATTTTTGTATTTTCATCATTTTAATTTATTTTAAATAACAAAATCAATAGTGTTATTTCTCCTTTTTATGAAAATGATATTCAAATTTAACACCCCAAACATAACAATTTGGATTTACTATAACATAATCAGGACTAAATGCCGATGGAGCATAATTTTCATTGGGCATATACAATCCTTCTCTATGAGATAAACGTCTTTTATTTCCATAAAATTTCATTCTTTCCCAATAAACCCCAAGGGAAAGAATATCTTTAAATGTATATGAATATCCCAGTTGAAATGAAAAATCATAAGTAAATATACTATCATAATAATCATAAACAAAATAATAACAAAAACTACTGAGTATATAATTTTCATTAAGCTTTTCTATTTTTTAATAATATTTAGAAATATTCATATCAAATATCATACTTTTTTTTCATTTTATGTATGTTTGTAGTAAAATATATCCTGATTTCAAAATTATTTATGAAAAAGCCACTTGGAAAAAAGACATTGAGTTATGTAAAGGACATCCTGCTTGAAAAAACAAGTTCGGAATATAATGAAATATTGGAAGTATATTTAAGTCAGGGAAGATACCAATTGTGTACTTCGGGTGCCGTGTACTCTTATGAAGACAAATATGTCAATTTTTTAAATACTTTTAACTCTTTGGATTGGGACAAATTGAATATAGAGAGGGTCTTGGTTCTCGGTTTGGGACTGGCTTCCGTACCTCAAATGCTTGAACAGAGATTTGACAAGGAATTTGAGTATTATGCTGTGGAAATAGATCCTGAAATTATCAGATTGGCAAATAAATACATATTGAGCGACTTGAAATCTCCTATTCAGATATTTGAAATGGATGCTGAAATATTTGTTGAAATATCCGATGAGATGTTTGATATGATTATCATTGATATTTTTGACAATAATGTTGTACCTGAAAAATTTGAATCAAAAGAATTTCTTCAAAAAACAGCTCAATTGCTTTCTGATGAAGGTATTGTTCTTTTCAACAGACTGAATATTAATGACAAAACATATCAAAAGACAATGGATTACAACGAAAAGGTCTTTAAGGAAATATTTCCTTTTGCAAAATCCATTTTTATAAAAGATAATATCATTCTTTGCAACAAGGATGATATATGGCTGGAAAAATGAGTGAAATTTATGTAAATTGTCTAATGTTTCAACCAAATAATTCCAAATAACGGATTAATGTAGTAACTTTGCAATTCAAAAATTAAAATAATATGTTCAAAATAAATATTTACTTAAAATTAGCTTTAACAGCAGTTTCACTTATTCTTGGTATTTGGTTATGGTCAGCATTTGGCACCTGGTACGGAATATGGTTTGTTATTATTGGAGTTATTTTGCTTGTAAGTTACATTATGCTTGGAACTATTGTATCTGCATCCGAAATGGTGCAATTGCAGAATTTTGATGCAGCTGAAAAAAGACTTAAAATGACTCTAAGTCCTAAACTTCTCTACCCTACCAACAGAGCATATTACTATATCCTCAAGGGATCATTTGCCGTAAATAAAAAAGATCAAAAAGAAGGGGAAGCATTATTCAACAAAGCACTTTCTATAAAACTACCTTCAGACAATGAAAAAGCAATGATATTATTGCAATTGGCGAATATCAATGCATCAAAAAACAAGTGGACAGCTGCAAAAAAATATTACAATGATGCTAAAAAACTGAAAATAACCGAAAAAACACTTAAAGATCAATTGAAAGAATTCAATAAGGTTTTTGCCAATAAAGGAGCTATGCGCCAAGCGGCTGCAATGGGCAAAAAAGGGCAGTCCATGATGACAGGAGGAGGTAAAAGACGCAGACCAAGAATGAGATAAAAATCATTGTAAGTAATAAGTAGTGTCTGCACGAAAACACTAAGCATATTGATAAAGAATTCCTGTCAATATAGCCAACCCAAAACTCAACAGAGTACCGATAAGTATATATTCAGTCAATTTTCTGTCATCAGCTTTTGACAGATCGCCAAATCTGAATACTGATTTAGCTGCTAACAGGAAGCCGATTCCTTCCCAGTGATTGGTAACCACAAAGGCAAACACAAATAATCTCTCTAATATTCCTATTATGGCTCCTGCATTTTTTAAGGAAGAATCAGGAACCTGCTCTCCTAAATCCCACCTGGAAATTATTGTTTTTATAATTATTGAAGACACTTGGGTTACAAGCAATAAAGCGACAAATAATAATAAGAATTTGTAGGACAATATATTAATATTCAAATGAAAATCCGTGTAATATTTCACAACACCGTATAATACGGCTAGATGAGCTATTTGATCTAATAAAAACAAATATCCTGCATTTTCTTTTTTTAATAGTTTTACCTTAATCAAATCAAATACAAAATGAGATATAATAATAATTAAATATCCTAACCAATATTTAAAATCAAATCCAAAAATAATCAAAAGCATCAATAAATGAACTCCAATATGGTAATACAGATATTTGGAACGAATTCCACTCCTTTGTTTATC
>JALVEG010000192.1 GCA_027031145.1 Saprospiraceae bacterium
CATCACTAGATAACAGCAATGCAATCAATTTTAAGTTTTCCCTTTTTTATCAAATTCAAAAATGAGTTATAAAACTCTTTTTAAACTTGAATCTTTTAAATTTCGATTTCGATTCGTCTTTCGTACAGAAGTCATCTTTCTACTGCACCGAATATAACAAAGCAAGACACTTATCCCTTTAAGACAAATGTACTCAAGTGCGAAATTATGATTTTCTTTTGATAAAAAAAAATATATTTAAAAAAAATATATGATGAGTTTAACAATTTTTCACTCAGTCAATTATTAAAATATTTAATATTCTGATTAACTTATAGTTAGATTAAACAAGTCTATATAAAAATTTCTTAATTTTTTCCCTGTTTTATAATTGTCAAATGTTGAATTATGAAAATTAAAGTTGATATGTGTATTGAATTTATTCAATTTCAAAAAATCGTTGACTTTACTATTAAAACATGCCGGATCTCCAACACAGGATTTCAACAAAGAACTATCCATAATTATAAGTGGTAATTCTTTAAATTTCCACCTTCTTTCTTCGAGGAAATTATATGGATAATATTCAAATCCCGTACCACATCTGAACCCGATATCATCATTATAACCCAGCGTGGAATCGTATTCAAATCCAAGTTCTTCAATTATTTCAAAAGTCTTATGAATATTTAACCTTAAAAAATGCATTCTCACTCTGCTAATCTTCTCTTTAGCAATAATTTCCAATAATTCAAGCTCATCTCTCATCATCGATTTATCAATGAATGCATTGTAACTGGGATGCAATCCAATATCATAATTATTTTTCTTTGCTTTCTCAATTATTGAGGGAAGTTCCTTCAAATAATAATTGCTATAAAGATCCTGTCTGGTTTTACCTCCGGCTACAAAAAAAACTATTTTATTTTTAAAATAATCTTCATCCCTGAATAACCATTCATAAGTATAATAAGGATCTTCTTCTTTATTTTTCAATGCTTTAAAATACGATTTTACTATATGAAAAACACCTTTTACGCCTTGCCCCATCAAAATAATCCTAATAATTGATTTAGGAAGTTTTAATGGTCCTGAAAATTTCCGGATAATATCTATATCATGACTAAGAGTGAAATCTGTTTTTCTTTTCTCTGTATTATAGCCCAACATCTTAAAAAATCCGAAGACCAGTTGATCTACAACAGGAATATGATGCAAATTGTTTTTCACCAACAATTGTGCAGCTGATTTCATTCTCCCGTGCTTATCCAAATGCCTATCTGAAAAAAAATATTCTTCAAATCTGCTTATATGAAAAAAAATTGTTTCGAATATATCAAAGGCGAATATTTTTCCGACATAAAAGAAATATGGTAATTTTTGAATATTCTCAACGGAATAATATTTATCATAATCCAAATAGTATTCATTGATATACAATTCATTAGAAATCTCCTTATTTTTGGAAAAAAACAAATTCTGAACAGGAATGATATTGCCTGAAATATTGTCATTTGTATAATTAATCGCCCTACTGCTCTCAATACTATTATTTAACAGAAGATTTAATCCCATTGGTTTCAAGGGATGGTCATTGATAAAATCAATAACATATTTCAATCTGTTCAAATTGATATCTTCTTTGCAAATGATATTTAAGTGTTTTACCATAATGTCGCCCCGATGGGGCTTTTAACGTTTTTATACTATTTTTTCTACCATAATGTCGCCTCTATGAGGCTTTTATTATTTGCATATACAACTAGATGTATAATGACATTTATATGAATTTTTCTAACATCTCTTGATACAATAATGTCTAAATGTATTTCATTTTTTCGCTTTCCCATTCTTTGCCTCTGACTCTTCCCAAAGGGATAAATAAAGGAGAATCAACCCTCAAAGCGAAAAAATGAAATTCACCCCAAATATCTCTTTTATGAGGCTTTTATCTATTTAATCGATTGATAGATTGCCGACTGAATTTTAGACCTAAAATTGTATTTATACATTTTTCTGTTTTTCATCGTAGGAAATGTCCTGTTTGAAAGAAAAACATATACGATGTTATTCTCAGGATCCGCCCAGGCACATGTGCCGGTAAAACCATAATGTCCGAAAGTGGAAGGCGATGCCAATTCAGAAATATTGCACGGTTTGTTTCTGTCCAATTCTTTCATATCCCAGCCAATTCCTCTACGTGTAGAATTTCTATATCTTGTAGTAAAAGTATATATCGTAGGAAATCCAAAAAACTTTGTACCTCCGTATTCACCTCCGTTTATGACCATCTGTAATAATCTGGCAAGATCGCGACTGGTGGAAAACAATCCTGCATGACCGGAAACCCCTCCAAGCATTGCTGCCCACATATCATGAACATAACCTCGTACTATCTGATGTCTCCAATAATCATCATTTTCAGCGGGAGTAAGCATCGATTTAGGAAATTTCTTCCATGGATTATAAGTAGTGTGCCCCAATCCCATCGGATTATAAAAATTTTGTTCTACAAATTTATCCTCAGGCATTCCGGCAACTTTTTCAACTACTTCTTTAGTCATTATCAATCCCAAGTCGCTATATTTGTATTTTTTTTCCGGCAACAACGGACTTGCCAGTAACATTGACCACAAAGTATCTACAAAATCATTTCTCAAATACATATTCTCGGCAATCTTAATATTAAAATTCTTTTTAGCAACCTTGCTGTAATATTTTTTGGAAGGAACAATCTGTCCGTTTATAGTATCAAGAGTTTTCCTGTATGCCGGGATCCATGGAGTCAATGCAGCATGGTGTGCCATTGCTTCCATAATTAAAATATCCTTTTTATTACTGGTGTCAATTCCGGGAAGATCATATTTTGAAAATTTATCAAAAACACTCATTTTCTTCTCATCCTGAAGTTTCATTACGGAAAGAGTTGTTGCCATAACTTTTGTTACAGATGCCAATCCATACAGATCATTATGTTTTACTTTCCTTTTTTTATCATAAGTCCAATAACCATAACATTTATCGAATACAATATTACCGTTTTTTGCAACAAGAATCTGACATCCCGGAGCAGCTGCCGAATCAAACATTTCTTCGACAATTCTTGTTATTTTCGTAGTCAGAGAATCGGAATTAATACCTGTATATTCAGGAATAGAATATCCCAAAACATCAACTTTTTTACTATAATTTCCATCTCCTGCTTTAAAATCATCCGATGCGGTAACAGGTAATAGACCATTTACATCAAATACTCCCAAAATGGATTGTGCAGCCATATCCTGAGCCATCGGATCATTTTCATAAGCCATCACAATAGTGTATTTATCATCAAATCTACTTAAGGCATAAGGAGTTCCGAAAAAAGTTAAAATCAAACCTCTATTTTCTTTTAAATTATCAATGAGTTTTAACAGATTTTCAGAAAAGCCGAAATTAAGATTTGATCTTTTCTTATAATGATGTAATCCAATTATTATTTTGTCATAAGACTTAAATAATTTGCTATATTTATTTACTTCCGCATTGCTTAATCCATAAGGTAAATTGTAATTATCAGCACTTAGATAAGTATCAAATCTTTTTTGAAATTCGGTTTTATTTTTTGAACCGAAACTTACAACAGCAATTTTTTTACTATATTCTTTTGGTAAAAGCGGTAAATTTGCCTTAGTATTTCCCAGAAATGTAATCGCATGCCTATAAAGATTTTCTTTCAGTGCCAAAGCATTACCAGTATTGACATCATTTATCACATTTTCTTCATCAATCTCTTTAAAATAATACATTCCAATATCAAATTTAGCCATAAGTATTCTTAAAACCGATGCATCAAGCCTGTCAGAAGATATTTCTCCGGACAAAACTGCTTTTT
>JALVEG010000193.1 GCA_027031145.1 Saprospiraceae bacterium
ATCGCCCAAATAAAAGAAATAATAATATACATCTGAAATGTTACTTCCCGGATAGAGGCATTACTGATTGAAAAAACTTTTTTCTCATCTCAAAAGCTAATAACAATAATTTAAACATAATTCAAGTTTACATTAGCAAATTTATCATTATCTTTACAAAAATATTAGAATTTATGAAGAAATTATTTATTACATTAATATTCTTATTATCCGCAAATTACTTTTTTGCTCAGGGTGGAATGTGGTTGCCCAATACTATCAAAGGAAGTATTGAAAAAGATATGCAAAGATTGGGAATGAAGTTGACGGCAGATGATATTTACAATACAGAAAAGAGTTCGATCAAAGATGCAATCGTACAATTCGGTGGCGGATGTACAGGAGAGGTTATTTCTCCAAAGGGATTGCTATTGACAAATCACCATTGTGGTTATGGTGCTATCCAGAGATTGTCAACAATGGAAAACAATTTACTTAAAAACGGTTTCTGGGCTCAGTCATTTGAAGAAGAATTGCCGGCAAAAGGATTAACTGTAACTTTTATAGATCGTATTGAAGATGTTACCGGTAAAATATTAGGGAATATCAATAATGACCTTCCTTTGAATGAAAGACAGTCTTTAATAGATAAAAATATAGATTCTTTATCCAAGACAACACAAATAGAGGATTACCAAACAGTAGAAATAAAACCGTTTTATTACGGAAATAAATATTATCTTTTTGTTAAAAATATATTTAAGGACATTAGATTGGTTGGTGTAGCACCTGAATCCATCGGTAAATTCGGTGCTGATACAGACAACTGGATGTGGCCAAGACATAATGCGGATTTTTCCATTTTCCGGATATATGCAGATAAGAACAATCTTCCTGCAGAATATTCGGAAGAAAATGTTCCTTATACCCCTAAACATTTTTTACCTATTTCAGTCAAAGAGATCAACGAAGATGATTTCACATTGGTTTTTGGATTTCCTGGAAGAACCCAGGAATATTTGCCTGCAATTGCTGTAGATCAGATAGCAAATAAACTTGATCCGGTTCGTATTTCGATCAGGGAAGCTGCATTGAATGTTATGGGTAAATATATGAGAAATGATGAAGCAACAAGACTTAAATATGCTTCAAAATTTGCAGGAATCGCCAATTATTGGAAAAAATGGATAGGAGAAAGCCAGGGAATCAACAGTGTACATGCAGTAGAAAAGAAAAAAGAGTTTGAAAAGGAATTTCTCCACAGACTGGACAAAAATCCTGAAGCAAAAGCAAAATACGGTCATCTCCTGGCTGATTTTGATTCACTTTATGCAGCTTTTGAACCGTACAACATTGCTCAAAATGCCATATATGAATCATTTTTCAGAAGTATTGACTTCATGAGAGTGATGAGTTATCTAAACAGATTGAAAAATTACTATATCAATAACGGAGCTGCAGGATACGATGGATTCAAAGCAAGACTACTACCCTATCTCAAGGGAATGTATAAAGGTATGGATATATCGATCGACAAAGATGTATTTGCTGCTTTGGTAAAAAAATATGCATTGGAATCCAAACCTGAATTTGTACCCGGATCGATAAAGGCTCTCAAGACAGACCGGGAATTCAAAGAATTTGCAAACAAAATATACAATTCCAAATTTACAGATTATGATTCTTTAGTTTCGATTATCGATACAACTGATATAGATTGGGCTATTTCCGTATTTGAACAGGAACCGGGATTTGAATTTGCCAAAGAAATAAATGAGATATCAGACACAAAAGTTTCACCAAACTACAATGAATTAAGTGCAAAGATCAATGATCTGCAGAAAGAATATATGAAAGCATTGATGGAAATGTTTCCTGAAAAAAGTTTTTTCCCCGATGCTAACAGCACTTTGAGGATCACTTATGGTCAGGTAAAGGGATATCATCCGAGGGATGCCGTTTATTATGAACCTGTATCACATATTGAAGGGGTGATTGAAAAATACAAACCCGGAGATTATGAATTTGATCTGCCTCAGAAATTCCTTGATATATACAAGTCAAAGGATTTTGGTAATTATACTGATAAAACAGGTTCTGTTCCTGCTTGTTTTATTGCTACCAATCATACTACCGGCGGTAATTCGGGAAGTCCTGCTCTTGATGCGGAAGGAAATTTGATAGGATTGAATTTTGACAGGGTTTGGGAAGGTACTATGAGTGATCTGTATTACGATCCGTCCATTTGCAGAAATATCATGGTTGATGTAAGGTACATTTTGTTTCTAATCGACAAATATGGTAATGCAAAAAGATTGATTGATGAAATGGAAATAAAAAAGTAACTACTCAGATAGAATCATTTTTTTTTGTAATTTAGCATTATGAAAAAACCGAATTTCAAAAATCATAAACTGAACCTGGATTTAGGAAGAGATCCTGTTTCAATAAAGAAAACTTTTACCACTTCTGAAAATATCAAAGTAAGAACCATTTACAATGTAGAAGATGTAGAAGATTTCCCTTATAAAGGTTATATTTCAGGTGCTATCCCTTATTTAAGGGGTCCCTATCCTACTATGTATCTTGGCAGACCCTGGACGATAAGACAATATGCCGGGTTTTCTACAGCGGAAGAAAGTAATGCTTTTTACAAAAAAAATCTGAAAGCAGGGCAAAAAGGATTATCCGTAGCATTTGACCTTGCCACTCACAGGGGATATGATTCCGATCATCCCCGTGTAAAAGGAGATGTCGGGATGGCAGGAGTTGCTATAGATTCCGTAGAAGACATGAAGATCTTATTTAAAGATATTCCATTGGATAAAATGAGTGTGTCCATGACAATGAACGGAGCGGTAATACCTGTTATGGCATTTTTTATAGTTACTGCGGAAGAGCAGGGAATATCAAAGGAAAAACTTTCAGGAACTATTCAAAATGATATTCTTAAAGAATTTATGGTCAGGAATACATATATTTATCCACCTGAACCATCGATGAGGATCATTTCGGATATTTTTGAATATACTTCTCAAAATATGCCAAAATTCAATTCCATAAGTATTAGCGGATACCATATTCACGAAGCTGGAGCCCCTGCTGACCTGGAATTAGCATATACTTTAGCAGACGGAAAAGAATATATTAAAGCAGGACTGAAAGCAGGATTAAAAATCGATGATTTTGCTCCGAGATTTTCATTTTTTTGGGGTATCGGAATGAACTTTTTTATGGAAATAGCAAAAATGAGAGCCGGAAGGATCTTATGGGCTAAAATATTGGAAGAATTCAATCCGGCAAATCCTAAATCTTCCGCTCTCAGAACTCATTGCCAAACTTCAGGATACAGTCTTACCGAACAGGATCCTTTTAACAATATTGCAAGAACCACTATTGAAGCAATGGCTGCTGTGCTGGGAGGAACACAATCTTTGCATACCAATGCTTTGGATGAAGCAATAGCACTCCCTACGGATTTTTCCGCTAAGATAGCAAGGGATACACAAAAGATATTGCAACAAAACACGGATATTACCAAGACTGTTGACCCGTTTGGCGGTTCTTATTATGTTGAATACCTGACTAAGGAATTGATCTTACGGGCATGGAAACATCTGGAAGAAATAGAAAAATACGGTGGAATGACCAAGGCTATTGAAAAAGGTATTCCAAAAATGAGAATTGAAGAAGCAGCAGCAAGAAAACAAGCAAAAATAGATTCGGGTAAAACAAAAATAGTAGGTATCAATATTTTCCCTTTTGATTCTGATGTTGAATTGGAAACACTCGAAGTTGATAATACACAGGTCAGAAAAAATCAGATCAAAAGTC
>JALVEG010000194.1 GCA_027031145.1 Saprospiraceae bacterium
GACCATTTTCCATCCACTTTAATACTATAAAAAATATCAAAACCGCTTTTATCTTTATTAACATCACTGCTAAAATACAGTATTTCTCCCCTATCATCAATATATGGAGAAATATAATTTATGTTTGATCTCTCAAAAGGCAATAGCACAGGTTCACTCCATTCACCTGCATAATTATTACTATAATATATTTGACAAGTATTTATATCTTTTTGATTGTCTCCGCACCTGACAAAATACATTTCCATATTGTCATCTGTAAAACAAGCAGAAGCATCATTATATTTATTGTTAATAGTTGCGGAAAATTCTTCTACTTCAGTTGCTCCGGTTTTATCTACAATAAAAATATCATAAAAATATCTTCCTGTCCAACCGTATTTAAGTTTGGATGAATTATTTCTGTCCGATGAAAAAACAAGATAATCATTTAAATAATAATCACTGGCAAATTCCGAATACGGGGTATTCAATGCAAGTTCTTCAATAACAATATTTGTATCCGGATGTTCAAACCATGATTTTGCCTGCTTGCAAATAGAAATCTCTCTTTGAAGATTAGCGGTTTTTCCTTTTTTTTGTTTAAGATCATTCAAAAGCACAAGAGCTTCATCATATCTGTTCAATTTTTTCAATTGATCAACCATTCTGAAATAAATAATCTTATCACCACTGATATCAAGAGCTTTTTCATACCATTCAATCGCCGCTCCAGGCTTATTCATCAAACGATATGATTCTCCAAGCAGAAAATATTTTTTTGATAACAAATTAGGGTTATTTGTTTTTTTAATTTCTTTTTTTAATAATTGTGTCGCAGTAAAATAATGTTTTCTGTCAAATGCATCCTGAGAAGATTTGAATTTTGAACTTGAAAAGCATGAAGACAATCCAAAAATGACAATCAATATGTAAAAAAGTTTTCTAATCAATGAGTATTTCCTTATTACTAAATAATTTTTTAAAAATAACTAAAACTATTTGAATTTCATTAATTTTTCACAAAATATCCCTGATTTATCCGAATGTATTTTAATCAAATAAAAACCTGCATTTATACCGGAAACATCTATTGACAAGAGACTTTTATTCGGGGAATTATTTACCGTTTTAATTATTTTCCCGGATAAATCCAAAAGGGAAATTTCATAGTTTTCCAATTCATTACTACCAAAATCAATAAATAAAATATCCTTCACCGGATTTGGATAAATTCTTATGGATTTTTCATTTTGCAATTCATGATTAGCGGTTAAATATTTTATGCAAATAGTCGTATCTATACTGCATCCGGATATAGTATCTTCTGCTGTCAATGAATAACAACCTGCTTCAAGCTCTGTAATATCTTCATCTTGACTAATAAAATTATCAGGACCTGTCCATTGAAATACATATCCGGCAGTATCCGTACTAATGTAAATAGCTCCGCTACCTGAACTCAACGAGTCCGTATCTATTATGCTATCAACTGTTATCAATTTTTTATCAGGTTGACTGACAGTGAAAGTTTTTTCTAACGTACATAAAATAAGATCATCGCTAAAAACTTTCAAGTAATAAGTTCCGGCACAAAGACTATCGATTGCTTTGCTTAAGGTATCAGGATAAGTGGAATCCCATTTGTAGAAAAGCGGAAAATCAAAATTTTTACTGACATTCACTTCGGCAGAACCGTCACAATTTCCAAAGCATGAAGCGTCCATTGGATTAATACTTTCAATATTAAATATTTTTGTTTTTAGAAAAATAGCAGTATCCGTTTTACAACCGGTAATTTTATCTTTCAAGGTAACATGATACATACCATCATTAAGACCGTAAGCATAATCCACATTAAAATTATTGTTTGACCAGTTGATTGTATAAGAGGAAGCACCACTATCTTTTACTTTAACAGCAATTTTACCAATATCCCAGTCAAAACACGGATTTGTAATTTGTATTTCTTCAAATTGCAATGGTGGAGTATCCGGAATATTAATAGTTTTTTCGACAACGTCACCACTTGAATCGCTAACTTCAATAATATAAACCCCGGGAAATAAATCCGCAATCAGAGTTTCTGTATTTTCATTATTTATTATTCCTGTTTCTACAATATTACCTACACTATCCTTTGCAATATAAAAATAAGGAGCAACTCCATTGAAAACTTTGAAATTAATCGTAGCTTCGGGCACACCAGCTTCGGAGCCGCAATAATCGGCACTTATATACAATCCATCCGGGGGATCTATACATATCAACCCTTGCTTATAGTAGGGGAATATATCCTGAATATCACTATTTGCTCCCTGAAATTTTTTCATTAATACAGGGGAACATTCTCCCGGATTACCGATTAATTTGAAGCACAAATTAAACACAATTCCTTCCGGAAAAGAATCTCTACTTGGAGTCCAATCCATTCTTAATAAGCCCGGGCGTTCCTCAACAATATCACATAGTATAGGATAAACAGGATCATAACTAAAATATTCCAAAACAGAAGGGTCATAATCAAATCTTCCGAAAATAATTTCAATATTCTTAAAATCCTTAACAGAAAATGGCAAACAAACCACATCTCCTTTTTGACCGGAAATCGTATCAAGAGCAAGAGTCGGATTAATAGCTTTGTTTATATTAAGATATTTTATGCCTGAACATGAAATACCATCTGAAACTTCTATTTTGTATGTACCTGTACCCGGAAGTTGAACGAATACAGTATCGCCCGGACCATGGTTTTGGGAAAGAAATTTATAGTCTGAAGTGTCATATTTATAATTTAAAATTGTAATATCTGAATAGTTGATTGTTTTATTTTCTTTATATTGATAATACTCCGGCAATCCTCCATTTATCACAAAACTTAATATCAAAGAATCTTTGCTATAATTGACACCGGATATTTGAATCGGATTGAGATAAACGATGGGGAAAGCTTCCTCAGCATTGACTTTTACACAAGGTCCTCCGTTTTCAAAATAACCTCTTTTACCCTGCTTCTTATCCACTGTTATGGGTGCGTAATAAATCAAAGACGGGTGTCCGTCGGCAGATAAAGCCTTATTGAAGGGTAAGGAATTGTTAAAAAACCTATTTTCAAACATGACATCACCATTTGCTTTATCCACAGTGACTACTATATTGGTATCATTCGGTAATGTAAAAATATTATCCGATTTAATCAAATCCAAATTATCGCCGGAAATTGCCGGTTTATCTTTGTACCAGGCATATCCTATTGCAGATTTGGTAGAAGGGACAGGATCTGACGACAATTCAAAATCATCGTTATGATCCAAATAAAGCCTGTCCTCCCAACATAGGAAAATAGTATCATTAAGATCATGCTTTGCACTTTGCCCCAAATATTTTGTTATTTTATTTATCGTTCCCGGATTATTATGACATTGTGAAAATATGAAAAAAGGAAAAGACACAAATACAAATAAGGTGAATACTTTTTTGAAATCAATTATTAAATAGTTCATGAGCAGATTGATTTTTATGTTAAAATTTCAAACGTTGCACCAGGATTGGGATTATAGTATATTTAATTATTTAACTCTTAAACTTCAAGTTTATTTTGTATGATTCAAAATCAGTCTGGAATGCTACATAAATTTATCAAAATCTTTATTCCGTAGTATTTGTATTAATTTTATCTATAATTTTTTTTAATTCCTATGAAATTTATACCTTTACTTTTGATATTATAATTTTTCACATATAAAAATTTATATTATGGAACATCCTTCAGTAAAAAATGGAATTTTTGGAGCCATTGTAATAATCATCGTATATTTGATACTATGGTTT
>JALVEG010000195.1 GCA_027031145.1 Saprospiraceae bacterium
ATTAGCCGTCTTGGTTGATTTTCAATGATTTACCCTTTAGGGGTTGGGGCAAATAAATCATTGAAAATCATTTGGAGGGGTTTTCACACAGTCTGTAAAGCAGACGGTAATTTACTGTTCGATTTTACCGTCTGCTTTAGCTGACGGTTTTTGATTGACTATGAGAATTAGGGCTTTAGCCCGATAAAAAACAACTTGAGTAGTTACAACGTAACTTTTTAGATAATCTCTTCTTTTTTATCATAAAAGTATCCTGTGTGAATATTTACAAGGACAATGATTTATCTTCCAAATCCTATTTTGATACCGAGATAAGGGAAAACATATAAACCAAAATCAAAATCACCTGCTAAAGGAATAATACCACCATAGTCCAGTGTAATACCTCTGAACATTGTTCTTCCTCCAATTAAGGTGATAAAACCGCCTTCAAAATCACCATAACTGAAGTAACTATCAGCCATTAAAAAAGTTCTTGAAGTTATTTTGTATTTTCCGCTCAAAGAAAACAAAGCAGGAGACCATTCTCCTCCTCCATGAATATAATTTACACTTAAAGTGATATTATTATCTCTAGAGCCAATTGTTCCGGCAGCATACAGCCATGTTGGTACACCTTCTATATCAGCATCTACACCGATTACAGTTCCAAACATCGCTCCTCCACTTATATTGAATTTGTTTTTAACCACAGGGGCGGAAACCTTTGTCTTTATCCATACGGGAGTAGGTGCTCCATTAAATAGAAATAAAGGGATAGTCCCTGCACCCATTGAAAAATAATTGGATAACCCATAATTGAACTCATTATAAAATAACATAGTGTTGGCATAATAGCCTTCTCCTTTTTTCAAATTATAGCCGCTTGTCCCCATAAAATATCTTGAGGGATAATCTTTATAAGCCTTGCCGTTTTTGGTTTTTACTTCTGATTTAAAGCCAGGGATATAATCAAAATCAATAGTCTTGATCTTTTTCTTTTTTATTGTAATATTTCCTGCCGATTCGGTTCTTATACGGATTATTTTATCTGTTTCTTTTAATAATTTGCCGATATATACATTACCGTCGACGGTTGTCACTGCAATAGTTTTTTTTGCATGTCTTTTTTCTTGTCCAAAAACGGTATTGTTGAATTGGAAAATCAACAATAATGAAAACAAAGCAATAATAAAGTTTCTCATATTTAAGATATTTTAGTAATAAAAATGTAAATATAACAATTAAAGTAGAATATTGGATATAAAATGAAAATTTAACAAAATTTTAAGTAAGATATTAAGAATTATTCAGGCATAAAACTAAAACGCCATTTATACTCTTTTGCTTTTATCACATACTGAGTATGGGGTTTTGACCACCAGGAATCATCACCACCGACTCCCATGTGTTTATAATCGATTATTATTTCGTTGTAATCGGCTTCTTTCAAATCATAAAGATGCAGGCTGCCTCTTTTTTCTCTGTTCAATGATTCAAGACTATATGGTAATGCAGAGAATTCTAAAACCGGTTCACCTTCAAATTTTAAATTATGATTTTTTCCCATAAAAATAATCCATCTGGTATCGGTTCTATGCCCTGTTTCCTGCAAACTTGAATAATTGAAAAACTGTTTTTCCACTGTGCTTTGATATCTTCCTACAAAAGCAGAAGTTTTTCTGTCACAGTAATTTTCAAAAGGACCACGACCATACCATTCGATTTTGTTTATACTTTTAGGTACATGAAATCGTGTGCCAAGCCTTAAAATCAGTGGCAAATCCATTTTCCCCGGAATTAAATGATTGAACATTACTGCTTGCTACAATAATGTTAGCAGCAGTTATTTTATTTTTTATATCTCTCCAAAAAGCACTGTTTTTTGGAAAGTTTGCACCAAAATCGTTGTCGGTAACCGGACGCCAAAATTCAGGCATACCACCCGATATGATCAAAAGCTCACCTTTGTAGTAATAGTTTACGATTTGTCCTGAAATCTTGTTGATATGAAAACTGAAATTTTCACCTTTAACAATATAATTATTGATCGAATCTGTAACACTTACATTGCTGTTGGTATATTGCGAAATAGCTTTCAATTGCTTTTTATAACTGTTTAATTTGAATTGTTCTTTGGCAATGACAGATCCTTTTTCGATTAAAGGTTTGTCTTTTGTGGTGACTACTTCAAAATTGATAAAGTATTCGTCTTCATTATTTATTTGTAATTCATCAACAGGTATATTAAATGTTTCGGTTTTTTGAGCTTCGATATTCAAGTGTTGAAATATGCCGGATTTGACAGTATCGCCATTTTCCAAAATAGTCCAGGTTAATTCATAATCATCCATTGGAGTAAAGAAGTTTTTATTTGTAATGCGAAATTCATTTTGGTTGCAAGTGGCTTTTGCAAAACCGATGTTTTGATAAACTTTTTTAACTTCATTTAATCCCGGATGAGGCGTTCTGTCAGCATTTACCAGTCCGTTCATACAAAAATTAGCATCAGAAGGAATATCTTCACCTCCGAAGTCTCCTCCGTATTTCCAGTATTTTTTACCATCTTTGGTATAAGCAGCAATTCCCTGATCAACCCAATCCCAAATGAATCCGCCCTGCAATTGATCGTATTTTTCTATTACGTCCCAATAGTCTTGAAGATTTCCTGTGCTATTTCCCATTGCATGAGCATACTCACATAATATCAAAGGTCTCTTATGCGGTTGAAGTGCATAATCTGTCAAATGACCGATACCCGCATACATAGGGCTGTAAATGTCAACGTGAGGTCTGTGTCCCGCTCTTTCGTAATGCACAGGGCGGGAAGGATCTCTTTGGTGTATCCATTTCGAAAGCATTTCAAAATTATATCCGTCGCCGGCTTCATTTCCCATAGACCATATTATAATACTCGGATGATTTTTGTCTCGTTCCACCATTCTTTTGACCCGCATCAAATGTGCATCAAACCAAGTGGAGTCTTTTGCCAAACTTTCTCTGCCATATCCCATCCCGTGTGATTCTATATTGGCTTCATCGATTAAGTAAATACCATATTTGTCACATAATTGATACCAATAAGGATCGTTGGGGTAGTGACTGGTGCGTACAGCATTTATATTGTTTTTCTTCATCAATTTTATATCTTCAAGCATTGATTCTTTTGAGATTACGTGTCCTGTGATTTCATCATGTTCGTGACGATTTACACCTTTGATCAGAATGGCTTTTCCATTGATAAGAAGCTGTCCGTTTTTAATTTCAGATGTGCGGAAACCTACTTTTTGATAAATATAGTCTTTGATTGTTTCATTTTTATCTTTAAGGGTAATAATCAAATCATATAAATATGGTGTTTCAGCTGTCCATTTTTTAACACCTTTTATAACAGGACTTATAAAATTGAATACGGTTTTATTATAAAAATTAATTTCTGATTTAGTATAGGTTTTATATAGGATTTTATCTCCGTCTTTAAGTTTTATTTCAAGCTTATATCCTTTTGGTATCTTGGGCAGATAGTTTTTTAATTTTACTGTCAGTTCAAAAGAGGCATCTTTGTAATTATTATCCAAATGAGGCATAAAAAAACAATCGAATATTTGAAAATCCGGTTTTGAATAAAGAAAAACATCTCTTTCTATACCGCTAATTCTCCAAAAATCCTGACATTCAAGGTATGAGCCGTCTGACCAGCGATAGACTTCCAGTGCTAATTTGTTTTTTCCGGTTTTTAAATATTTGGTTATATTGAATTCAGCAGGCAGTTTGCTGCCTTGGCTATAACCGACTTTTTTCCCGTTTATCCACAAGTACATTGCAGATTTAACGGCACCGAAATGTAAAATAATTTGTCTGTTTTTCAAATTTTGAGGAACGGTAAAATATGTGATATATGATCCGACCGGATTCCGGTCTTTTGGAAGATAAGGAGGAATAGGTCTGTGACCTTTCGGCATAAATTCATAGGGTTGATTTACATAAATCGGTGTGCCGTATCCTTCCAATTCCCAGTTTGAAGGAACATCGATTTTATCCCAATTGTCTGCGTTGAAGTCTTCTTTGTAAAAAAATTGCGGTCTGCTTTGAGGGTTTTTTGACCAGTGAAAACTCCATTTTCCGTTTAAGGATTTAAAGAAACTTAATTTATCTGTATTACCTGCAATTATATGTTTATTGTCTGATATATTGAGATAAGAAACATGAGGTTCTTCTTTATTGATTTCAAAAACATACTGGTTTTGCCAATCAGGAATCTGTGATGTTAAAGGAAAAACAAAAAGTATTGTAAAAAAAAAGAGCATATTGATTTTCATTGTAACTTTTTTGAATTGGCGCCAAAAATACAAAAAAGTTATGTTTTAAAACGGCTGTTTTTGAAAAATATTTAATGAAAAAATTACAGTTTTAGTCAATAATCCTGATTATCAGGTAAACAAGTCCAATTTTATTAAAAAAAAAATCAGCCAACACAAATCATTTACTTATAATACATTAATGTATTTTATTATATGAATACATTATAAAAATACTTAATATAAAAACTATTGATATAAAATGAATAAAACATTAGAAAACTGGCACAATATTTGAATTAAATAATATTGTAATATATAAAATTATTTGGAATTATTAATAGATGTTTAAAAATCAAGGAATTATGAAATGTTTTAGTTTTGAAGAAGAAAAGGGAAAATCAAAAAATCTTAGGATTTTGAAAGATTTTTTTGATATAGGTAGAAAAATTTTACCTATTTTAATTACTGTTTTAACATTTTCATTGACAAATGCGCAGGTTATCGTTACTTTAGGTGATGATATTGCTGTTTGTGAAAGTGATAATGTTATTTTATCTGATTTAAACCCGTATGTATCAGGTGCCAACGGTTCAAAATGGTGGGAGTCTTCAGGGGACGGTGTATTTAATGACACATTTTCTTATCCCGGAGCTGTATCATATACTCCCGGAGCGGCTGATATTGCTGCCGGTCAGGTTACCATTACCTTGAAAGCAAGGGAAAGTGATCCGAACGGAGCGGTTTATGATGATAGTGCTATTGTTTACATCAGGGGTGATGAATTATTTGCCTGCAACGATAATATTACCATCCCCTTGAATTTTCATTGTGAATATTTGGTTACTCCTCCGATATTATTGGAAGGTGAAAATGAAAATGTCCCTTATAACCTTTATAATATAGAAATATATGATGAAGACGGGGATCTGGTTCCCGGCAATCTTGTAACAGGTGAATATATCGGTCAGACATTGACATACAATATTACTCATGAGTGTAGTTGGAATGCATGTGGTGGAACCATTAATGTCAGGGATAATTATCATCCTGTAACTAATTGTGAAAATGATACTATTACATGTCAAAACTCCATGGATCCGTTTGATTTGGGATTTCCAATAGATACTTTTATTTTTGATTTGGATACAATTTTTAAAATTGACAGTCAGAAATATATTGTTCAGGGTTGGGATGCTTGCGGGGATGTAGAACTTTCATATGTGGATAGTACTTTCTTATATGATTGCAATCAGGATACATTATTTCAACAGTTAACTGTGAGATACTGGAAAGCTGTTGATGAAAACAATAATACTTCCAGATGTTTTGACAGTATTTTTGTAAAAAGAATACCTATTGATTCCATAATTTTACCACCAAACTGGAACAATCAGGATTCAGCCGCACTACAATGCAATGGTGACTGGCAACAAACAGCATTGCCCAATGGAAATCCTTCACCGGAGTATACCGGAGCACCGGAGATATGGTGGTGCAATAGTTTGGAATACAGTTTTTCCGATACAAAATTTCCCGGTTGCGGTAACACATTTGATGTTGCGAGAGACTGGACTTTGATCGATTGGTGTACAAATGAAATAATTCATTTTACTCAAATAATAAAAATAATGGATACTACATCTCCTGCCATGATTTGTCAGGAAGATACGGTGACAGTCGGAGCTGATCCATATTCATGCTATTCAGCTTCATATCAATTGGAGGTACCCGAAATTCATGATGAATGTTCTTCGTATACTTTATTCGTTCATGTTTACAACGAAGATAATAATGAAGTGGATGTTCAGAATTATGGAGGTAGTTTCTTTGTTAGTCAATTACCGTTGGGATTGTATTTTGTTGAGTTTGTTGCTGTTGATGAATGTAACAATATCAGCAAATGTTCATATTATTTCAGAGTTGTTGATGATCAAAGACCTTATGCAATTTGTGATCAACATACAAAAGTCAATTTAGGATCAAATGGTGAAGCAAGGTTGTATCCCAATAATATTGATGACGGTTCTTTTGATAACTGTGAAATAGTTGATTGGAAAATTAGGAAAATGACATATGGATGTAATGCGGGCTATATAGAGTTTGGAGAGTTTGTTGGTTTCTGTTGTGAGGAATCCGGTGATACACTTATGGTTTCCATGCAAGTTACAGATGCTTCAGGCAATAGCAATACCTGTATGGTTGAAGTAATAGTGGAAGATAAATTGCCTCCTCAGATAATTTGCCCTCCTGATATTACAGTGTCTTGCGATTTTTATTTTGATCCTGATGATCTTGACAGATATTTTGGAAAAGTAGTGACGGATGAGTCATTAAGAGAAGATATTGTAATTCATGATTTATATAATAACGGAGTTGTCGGTAAAGATGGTTTTGCGTATGACAACTGTGATGTAACAGTTGAATCTTCTGCTGAATTTGATGTTAATAACTGTAATATTGGAACAATCTACAGAACATTTACAGCTATTGACAATGGTGGCAGAACAAATCCTTGTTTACAAACAATTACTATCTATAATCCCGAACCGTTTAATTATTCTGGTGAAGATATAATCTGGCCTGCTGATACTGTATTTTACGGTTGCTCAAATCTTGAAGCAGATACATCTATCACGGGAGCACCTGTTGTAAATGATAATACTTGTAGTATGGTAGCTATACGATATGATGATGAATTATATAGTGTTCAGGAAGAAGCTTGTGAAAAAATAGTCAGAAAATGGACAATAAGGGATTGGTGTCAGTCAAATGATTTGTATTGGACACATGATCAGATTATTATGTTGAATAATACTATCGCACCGACTTTTACCAGTGATTGCTTTGACAGGGATGTATGTGTTTACGGTGAATGTGAAGGTCTGGTTGAATTATCCGCCTCGGCTGAGGATGATTGTACTCCTCAGGAAGAATTGGTGTGGAGATGGAAACTGGATACCGACAATGATGGTGTTTATGATGAATTTGGTATAGGAAATCATTTTTCAAAAACAATGGATATCGGTACTTATGAAATAGCCTGGATTGTGGAAGATAAATGTGGAAATCAAAGTTATTGCAATTACCATTTCACTGTCAAAGATTGTAAAAATCCTACTCCATACTGTATTTCGGATCTTACAACTGTTGTGATGAATCAGGTTGGAATGGTTACAGTAAAAGCTATAGACTTTGATCATGGCAGTTATGATAACTGTACTCCAAGTAATTATGGAACATGTGGTTGCAAAACAGATCTGCTATTTTCATTTTCTCAGGATGTAACCGATACTATTTACAATATTACCTGCGATAGTTTGATTAATGGTGTCGCCCGGACTTTTTATTTGAAAATGTGGGTTACTGATGAAGCGGGAAATCAGGATTATTGTTTAATCCAGTTGCAGGTACAGGATAACAATGGAGTTTGCCCCGATTCCGATGGTATAAATTTGTCCGGTACAATGAATAAATGGAAAGACAATTCGCCAGTTAAAGGAATAAATGTAAAAATGAGAAATTCAACTCTTGAAGAAAATAAGTATGATGATACAAAAGCTAACGGAAGATATGAATTTAGCAACATCGCTTCAGGTGATACATATGAAGTACAACCTCAAGATGATAAACCTTCATGTATTTCCGGAGTAAGTACCGCAGATGTTGTAAAAATACAAAAACACATTTTGGGTATAAAGAATTTTGATTCTCCATATCAATACCTTGCTGCTGATGCCAATAACAGTAAATCGATATCAGCTTCTGATATATTGGCAATCAGGAAATTGGTACTTGGTATTTATGATGCGTTTCCAGGCAATAAATGTTGGCTGTATATTGATGCTAAACAACAATTGACTAATAACAACCCATATAATTATCGTGATAAATTGAATTTCCCCAATATGACCTCAAGTGTCAATGATGCCAACTTCAAAGTAGTAAAAGTGGGAGATGTTAATGATAATTATGTGCCTCAACAAATGCCAGGAGGATTGAACTTAAGAAACTCTGATTTTGCAACAATGCAATTGGGAGATTTTGATTATGTAAACGGAGAAATCGTTAAAGTTCCGGTTTATATCAAATCCGATAAAGATATTGAAGGACTACAATTCACAGTCAATTATTCTAAAGATGCATTGCAATATGAAAATATGGAAAGTGGTCAGATTGATATAAATGACTATAATATTGGATTAAAATATCTAAAAGATGGAAAAGTAAGCTTTAGCTGGAATTCATCGGAAAATATTGATCTTAATTTTGATAAACCTGCTTTCTATATGATATTTAGTGCTGTTAATAAAGGAACTGTTTCAAAAAGTATAGCGATATCAAATGATGTTACTACTGCGTTATCAGTGATCGATGATAATGAAGCTGATTTGAGAGTTTCGTATAGAAATGGCAATAGTAATCCGGAGTTTGTAGTATATCAAAATACACCTAATCCTTTTAAAAACGAAACAACAATCAGGTTCAATTTACCTGAAAGTGCAATGGTTGAATTGAGTATATTTGATATTACAGGAAAACAGGTCTATAAATTGTCTGAAAAATTTGAAAAAGGATTATCACAGTTTACGATTAAATCAAGTGACGTTAAATCTAAAGGAGTATTTTATTACACTATAAAATCCAATGCTTATACATCAACTAAAAAAATGATTTTGATCGATTAAGATATTTTATTTCGGTCAATAATTAAAAAGGTTCAAAACGAACATTTTATAATTCTATTTTTACAATGTCCCTGTGTTTTGCAGGGACATTTTTTTTTATTTTTCAGGACTGAAAAGTACCCTGCCTGAGTAGTTATATGAAATTTATTGATTAAAAAATTCTTTTAACTTATTGTAGAACTATGGAAAGATACTGTTATTGTAAATTTATAAAAAAATAAGTTTTCTTGGAAAATGCGGAATAAATATATATTTTTGTTCTGCATATAACATAGTAAGCTGTAATTCCCCAGATTCAGAAAATGGAATTAATTTCTTTAGCTACCGATAAAAATAATTTAATTTGCAATATAAATTAAGAAAGCTATAATAATGAGAATGCCATTAACAATGTTTACATATAAAATTGGAAGTTTATTTTTGACAGTAATTTTGCTCGTTTTGTTTCTTTTCTATCTTTTGCCAAGTATTAAGCGTTATTTACAGAGAAAAAAGAAAGAGAAAGAACAAGCAAAAAAATATTTTATAAATTTAATGAATTCGGTTGACCCTAAAAAAGAAATTGATAAAATTTCAATAATAATATCCAAATCTGATTTTAATAATAAAAGCAAAATAAATATATTAAATGATATTATTAAATATTTCAGAAAAGAAATTGAAAAGGAAAATCAATCTGGAGTATATAGGACAAAATCTCAAAATAACATCAAATTTTTAGAATTAATATCATATATTAAGCAAAAAATTTCAAAACAAATTAAGAAAAATGACTAAATTTGAACTCGCAACTATAGTACTTTCAGGTTTTAGTATTCTAATTTCAATATGTGCAATTATATTAGCATACATAAGTTCAAAGAAAGTAGAAAAAAGTAATTCTGCTGAAGTAGAGTTAGCAATCAATGAAAGAATTACAAATACAAAAGAAAAAATAATTGATTTCACTAAAAATATTGAATTATCAAGAAAAAAAAAGACATCAAGTAAAAATAAAAAAATGATATTATTCGAAAAACAGCTAAATAGTTTAATTGAAAACAATCTGAACGCATATGAAGAAGGTTGTGCTAAATATATTGATAAAAAAATTGATAAAGTCCGGTTTAAAAAAACATATAAAACTGAAATAAAGAATTTGGTTGAGCATAAAGATTATAACAAATATTTTGATGCAGTAACTTCACAATACAAAGGAATTCTAAAAGTATATAAAGAATGGGAAAATTTAGAGGATTAATTTCAGAATCTGAATATATTGCACAAAATTTTGCATATATATTTATTAGGAATAGTAGTAAAATTGAAGCAGCAAAAGAAATTATTGGTTTAATAAATAATTTGGAATATAAAGAAGGTGGAAAAATTTCAAATAATGATATTGATATACTTTTAAAGACCACAAGTGAGTTTTTAAATGGGGAAAGGCTTTGGAAAGCAAAATATGGAGGATTTGTTGTTAAACCCAAAAGAACAGACAATAAGGATTTTTTAGAATTAATTGAATATATTAAAAAGGAGATAAATAAAAAATAACTACAGCTAACACTAGATATGGCAATCATAGCCGCCTAACGTCAGGCTACGCTGCATATCATTATCCGTTGCAAAATAAAACAGAAATATTTGTAATATTAAAAATAAATACATACTTTTGATAGTGTCAAATGATAGTATCAAATAAAAAGAGTAAATGAAACCACTTTATGATATAACAGTAACAATTCTGAAATTAACAACAAGTATTTCCGAAAAATTAGGAGAAGTAAAAGCCTACTTCCTGGATAGACCTTCACCAAATTTAAGAAAGCAAAATAAAATAAAAACTATTCACTCTTCTTTGAAAATAGAGGGAAATACATTATCAGAGGAACAAATAACAGCATTACTTGATAATAAAAGAGTAATTGGTCCAAAGGAAGATATTCTCGAAGTGCTTAATGCTATTAAAGTTTACGGGGAAATCAATAAATTTTCACCTTTTTCGGTCAAATCATTTAAAATGGCTCACAGTATTTTAATGAATGGATTAATCGACAATGCTTGAGATTTTAGAAAAGGAAACGTTGGTATTGTTCACGGAAAAGAAATTGCTCATATTGCACCATCTGCTGAAAATGTTCCCTATTTAATTAATGATTTATTTGATTACATTAAAAAAGACGAAGACCCTGTTTTAATAAAAAGTTGTGTTTTTCATTATGAAATGGAATTTATTCATCCTTTTCTTGATGGAAATGGCAGAATGGGTAGGTTATGGCAAACCGTAATTCTAATGAATAAATATCCTGTATTTGAATATTTACCATTTGAAAGTTTAATTAGCGAAACACAGGATGATTATTATAAAGCATTAATGTTATCTGACCAAACAGCTAACTCAACTCTTTTTATTGAATATTTACTAAATGTAATTGACAATTCATTGTCTGAATTATTAAGGTTTAATGGGAAAAAACTTACGGCAAAAGAAAGATTAGAATACATAACCAGTATCGGAATTAAGGAATTTAGCAGAAAAGATTATATGGATATTTTCAAAAACATATCATCATCAACTGCAAGTAGAGATTTGAAAAAAGGTGTTGATGAAGGTATTTTAAAAATCAATGGAGAGAAAAATAAAACAAAATATACTTTGCTGAAAATTTTCACGTCTTGAAGTCTTGAAGTTGTATTTTATGTTTACACATTTTTTAAGATAGTATTATTTCAAAAAAATGAATTCAGAGACTCTCGCTTATCAGTAAGTTATCCATAAACAAGAAAAGATTGTTTAGCTGTATTCACAAAGTAAAAACTCATCTTTGTTACTCCTTATCAGAGCAATTTAATGAAGTTGTGAGCAGTTTTAAAATTGAAATTGATGGAATTTGAAGTAAAAGAATAAAAACTTTTAGTTTTATAAAAAAACATACTATATTTGGGAATAATAATTTTAAGTAAAAAAGATTATATTAGATATATCAAAATATGAAGAAGTTTTTTATAATACTATTTTTAATAAATATTTATTCATTGATGCATTCACAGGTTGTTAATGTTATTGATCCTGATACATTGGATAAATCAAATTATAACGGATTCAATATTTGGAATGATAGATTAGTTGTAAGAGATGATAAATACCTTGGTTCTGTTAACAATTGTCTATTCAGATTTTATAAAAAAACCTTAAAAAACTGGAAACTTACTCAGACTATTAACTCAAAGGATTACGGAATACATGTTTTTGGTTCAAGAGAATATTTAATGAAAGATTATTTTGTTATCTTATCAAGTGAGCATAATTATCCGGATATTGATACCAAATTATTTACTTTTAAAGAAGAAAACGGTATTTATATAATAAAGGATACTATATTATTTAATAGTGAATATAGACCTTATGCAATGACAGTAAAAGATGATTGGATATTATTGCGTATGATAATTAATGCTGATCCTGTTGTTTTTAAAGATTTTTTCTATCATATAGAAGCTGATCACTGGATTTTGAGAGATGAACATAGTTATACTGAACAATTCAAAAAAGAGGAATTTGCAATATTCGATTATAGGGCGGATATTAATAAGGATTATGCAGTTGTCTCAAATCATTATATAAAAGAAAATCAATTGAAAAGTCATGGAAATTTGATTGTATACAAAAGAAGCGGATTGAAATGGAAAGTAGTACAAGAAATTTTTCAACCAAACGTTGAGAAAGAGAAAAGTGTGTTGGGACATAAAGTTTCAATTTCTCCAAACGGGAAATTTATTGCATCAAGTTCTCTTGGCTTTTTTTATTCCGGAACTAATTTTTTTATTTTTAAGTACGACGAAACAGATAATAAGTTTAAGTTTAATTACCAGGATACAATTTCTCATGGATATTTTTTTTGTATAGATGATGATGAGTTATTGATAAGTGATAGCTATAATAACTATATCCCTGTCAAAAATAGCTTATGGTACTATAAATATAAAGATGAAAAATGGGATTTAAAATGCAGATTGAATTCTGAATTGGATGGTATAAGAGGTGATTGTTTTGGAGGATATTTAGTCAGGCATGGGGAGACTGCAGTAGTATTTGACAGTATTGAAAATAAAAGAT
>JALVEG010000196.1 GCA_027031145.1 Saprospiraceae bacterium
TTTCAATCAAAAGGATTTTTCCTGAGTATTTACTTTTTAGTTAAAAAAATATTAAAATATTAAATATAGTCTTTATTGATTATTATTTTAATATATTTGTGAAACATTATTTTATAACTAAAACTTTTATTATGAAAAAAATTTTTATTCTTTTTGTTTTTATTTTGATGTCTTTAGGTATTAATGCACAAAATAATGCTATTAAAACCGGACCTGTTGCTTTGGCATTTGGTAATGCAAATATTGCTTTTGAACATCAATTTGCCGATAAAATGTCATTTTTATTAAAAGGAAGTTATTTGTATGGTTTTAAAGTTGGAGATGACAGAGTTGACGGGTACTCTGTTGGTGCCGGATTTAGATATTATTTGAAACAAAAGAAAAATTTAGCCGGTTTTTATGTTCAGCCTCAGGCAAAATATTCATCAGTTGGATATATTAATGTAGCAGCAATTTTAGGATACCAATTTAGATGGGATGGTGGATTCGTATTAGATCTTGGAGTTGGGCCATCAAAATATATTGTTGTAGGAGATGGTGAAAGTTTAACCGTTCCGTTAATTTGGCCGGTTATGACCCTGGCTATAGGTTACGCATTTTAAAGAAATTTAAATTTTAATAAAAAAGGGGCTTGAAAAAGCCTCTTTTTTTATTTTCTCAATATTCTTCTGTTTAGTCTGCCATATTTATCAAAAACAAATAAATTCGAAAAGATGATCGATAATGTCAGATTTAAAGATCCGCCGCTAAAAATTGCCACTGCAATCAGGATTTGATATTTAATTGCTGTAGCAGGAGGGCTTCCTCCGAGAATTTGTCCTGTCATCATCCCCGGTAATGCGATCAATCCCATAACGGTCATTGTTCCGATCAACGGACTTAAAGCTTTTTTTATGGATTTGCCGATAAATGGCAGCAATGCATTTTTGTTTTCATTTGTATTTACCAAAAGAAAATAATATAGATTCTCTTCTTTTACTAATCCTTCAAAATAAGAATTTAATCCCACTATATTATAATTCATGGCATTCCCAAGGATCATTCCCGATATAGGAATAAAATACCTTGCTTCAAAAACATATTCAAGTTTAAGTACTATTCCCAAAAAGAAAGCATCGATAAGTACCAATGATGAAAATAATGCCAAAATAAGCGGAAGAATAAAATATTTTAATTTTAAACTTGCTCTTTTAATGGTTGTGGAAACTCCAACGCCTATCATTACAAGAACCCAAAGAATATTGATATATGCATTGTTGAGTTTAAATATATATTCAAGATAAATTGCAACCAAAAATAATTGAACACTCATTCTGGCAACTGCGATAAGAGTTGTTTTGGTCAATTTGATCTTGAAATACCAAAATATTATTAAAGGAATGATCAGAATGGAATATCCTATTATTAAATGTATGGTATCTATGTTGGCAATTGCTTTCATGTGTTTGGATATTATGATTTATCTAATTGTAATATCAGGTCATTCGCATCTGCCCATTTTTTATCATGTGATGCTGAAATAACAGTCAAATCACTATTTTTCAGGATCAAATTTATCAAGCTATCCACAGAATCAGCATCCAAAGCAGATGTTGGTTCATCCATTAATAAAACCGGTTTATCAAGAGAAAGTACAGCGGCTATAACTATTCTTTGCTTTTGGCCACCGCTTATTTCCTGAAAATCTTTACTTAAAAGACTTTCGTCTAATTTTAACTTTGTTATGTAATTATTGAAATTTTGTTGTTGCCTTTTATCTAAATATAATAGTTCGATCAATTCTTTTGTATTATTTACCGGCAGGTTTATATTTTGTGGTATCCAGGCTAATTTTTTCCTGATTTCATTTATGTTTTCATCATTAACCCTTATGTTATCTATGATTATTTCGCCGGAATCAGGAATTTCAAATCCCATTAAAAGTTTTAAAAGACTTGATTTTCCACTACCGGAAGGACCCCAGAAACAAATATTTTGACCATTGGGTATATCACATGAGATATTGTCCAAAACCAACTCTTTTTCATAGCTTAATGATATATTTTTGATCTGTATCATAGCAATATTAACAATTATAAATAAAACAGGGTTTAAAGAAACTCTAAAAACCCTGTATTATTTTGTATATAGAATTTATATAAATTGCAAGTAACTACTCAGGTGGTTTAATTTATTGATTGTCTGAGAGTTGAAAGCATAATAATATTTTCACAATTATCCTTTCCCTTTTTGCTCCTTCGCTGAAGCTTCGGCGCAAGCGAAAGGGAAATAAGAAAGGGTTCTAAATAGAAAGTTTTGAAAATATTATTATGCAAATACACTGTTTCAGCGTAGTATATTTCGTTTACACTAAATATTTGACCTGAGTAGTTACAATTGTAACAAACTTTTTATTAATTTCTGTCAAGGCAATTCAGATCCTCAAATGCGATCTTTAATCTGTTTACCATAGATTCTTCACCTGCTCTTAGCCATTTTCTCGGATCATAATATTTTTTATTTGGCTTATCATCACCTTCGGGATTACCTATTTGTCCCTGGAGATAATCGTGATATTTAGCTTCATATTTGCGTACTCCGTCCCAATATGCCCATTGTGTATCGGTATCGATATTCATTTTTATTACTCCGTAGCTGATAGCTTCTCTTATCTCCTCTCTTGAAGAACCACTACCGCCATGGAAAACAAAATTCACGGGTTTATCCTGATCCAATCCATATTTATTCTTGATATATTCTTGTGAATTTTTCAAAATTTTAGGTGTCAATACTACATTTCCCGGTTTGTATACACCATGAACATTACCAAATGAAGCAGCGATAGTGAATCTGTCGGATACTTTGCTCAATTCCTCATAAGCATAAGCAACTTCCTCCGGTTGAGTGTATAATTTTGAATTATCAACTTCAGTATTGTCCACACCGTCTTCTTCTCCGCCGGTTATTCCCAATTCTATCTCCAGGGTCATACCTATTTTACTCATTCTTTCGAGATATCTTTTGCTTATCTCAATATTTTCTTCAATAGGCTCCTCGGATAAGTCAAGCATGTGCGAACTGAACAATGGTTTTCCGTGTCTGTCAAAAAACTTTTCACCGTATTCAAGCATGCCATCTATCCACGGCAATAATTTTTTTGCTGCATGATCTGTATGCAAGATAACAGGAATACCATAAGCTTCTGAAAGCAGATGAATATGTCTTGCACCTGATACCGCACCTAATATAGCGGCTTTATAATTTTCATTTGACATTCCTTTTCCTGCAAAAAACTGTGCTCCTCCACTTGAAAACTGGATCATTACAGGTGAATTTACGGTCATTGCTGCTTCCATTACTGCATTTGAAGAATTTGTTCCTACAACGTTCACAGCGGGCAAAGCAAAGTTATTTTTCTTGGCAATTTCAAATATTTTTGAAACATCATCACCGGTAACAACTCCGGGATTAACTACTGAGAGAATTTTATCAGACATAGCATTAAATTTTTTAGTTTTTAAATATTCAGTAACTACTCAGGTAGAATCATTTTGATTGAAAAAACCACTTTTTTCGCCATATTTCAGCTATTTTTTTTGACGTAGCTCCACTATGCCTTCAAAAAATAAGCTTCATCTGACAAAAAAATTGATTTTTTTCATTTCAAAAGCACCCTACCTGAGTAGTTACAATATTCAAAGATACATATAATTTTTTATTCATTAAGTTTATGACCACAATATTTGCAGTATTCCGCATCGCTGTCATGTCCTTCCTGTCCACAATAACGACATGCCTGTGTTTTGATTTCTTTTT
>JALVEG010000197.1 GCA_027031145.1 Saprospiraceae bacterium
CAATGGATGGCGACAGTCCGGCAGCAATGAGGTATACCGAAGCCAGACTCACTAAAATAGCTGAAGAAATATTAGCAGATATCAAAAAAGACACAGTAGATTTTCAAGGCAATTTTGACGATAGCCTGCAGGAACCGACTGTAATGCCTTCAAGAATCCCTAATCTTCTAATCAATGGAGCATCAGGTATTGCGGTAGGTATGGCTACCAATATGCTGCCACACAATTTAACTGAAATAATTGACGGAACTATTGCAACTGTTGATAATCCTGATATTTCGGTTGAAGAAATCATGCAATATGTAAAAGGTCCTGATTTTCCTACAGGTGGTATAATCCACGGTTATGACGGAATCATTGAAGCTTTCAAAACAGGAAGAGGCAGAATAGTCGTCAGAGGTAAAGCAGAAATAGAAGAAACATCTACCGGCAGGGAAAAAATTATCATTACGGAGATTCCATATCAGGTAAATAAAGCTAATTTGGTAGGCAAAATAGCAGATCTGGTACATGCGGGTATAATCACAGGTATTTCAAATGTCAATGACGAAAGCGACAGAAAAGGTATGAGGATCGTTGTTGATGTGAAAAGAGATGCCATGGCGCAGGTCATTTTAAGCCAACTCTACAAATACACATTGCTGCAAACTTCATATTCAGTCAATAATATTGTCCTGGTAAACGGAAGGCCAAAGCAACTGAATTTAATTCAAATAATAAAAGAATTTATAAAATTCAGAATTGAAGTAATTGTCAGAAGAACGAAATTTGAATTACGAAAAGCTGAAGAAAGAGCTCATATACTGGAAGGGCTTTTGATTGCATTGCACAATATTGACGAAGTAATAAAGACCATCAGAGCCTCTAAAACAGTCGATGAAGCAAGTAATAAGCTTCAGGAGAATTTTAAATTAACTGAAATTCAGGCTAAGGCAATTTTAGATATGAGATTGCAAAAGCTGGTAAGTCTTGAAATTCATAAAATACAGGATGAGTATGATGAATTATTAAAGACTATCGAAAAATTAAAATTCATACTTGAAAATGAAGACAAACAAAAAGAGATAGTAAAAGAAGAATTGCTGGAAGTTAAAGAAAAATACGGGGACGAAAGAAGAACTAAGATAGAATTTGCTGAAGGAGAAATAAACATCGAAGACATTATTCCCAACCATAAGGTAGTTGTTACCATATCTCATCTCGGTTATATAAAAAGAACAAATATTGCAGAATACAGATCTCAAAGCAGGGGTGGCAAAGGATCAAGAGGAGTAAAAACAAGAGAATCTGATTTTGTAGAGCATATGATGATCGCCAAGAATCATGATTATTTGTTGCTTTTCACTGAAAAAGGAAGATGTTACTGGTTGAGAGTATTTGAAGTACCTGAAGGAGCTAAAACAAGTACCGGGAGGGTAATAAGAAATTTGATTAATATTCCTAAAGAAGATAAAGTCAAAGCTTATATACCGGTTAGTAACTTAAAAGATGAAGATTTTCTTGAAAACAATTATCTGGTTTTCGGCACACTTAAAGGTAAGATCAAGAAAACTTCCCTCAAATCATTTTCACGCCCCCGATCCAATGGAATTAATGCTATTACTATTAATGAAGGAGATCAACTGCTTGAAGTGAGAATGACAAATGGAGAAAACCATATTGTCGTGGCTAATAACAGAGGATATGCTATAAGATTTCCGGAAACAAAAGTCAGGGCAATGGGAAGAAATGCTGCCGGAGTAAAAGCAATGACTCTTAAAGAGGATGCTCATGTTATTGGTTTTATCACTATTAATGCAGAAGAAACGGAAAAAACAATTCTGGTATTATCTGAAAATGGAATGGGTAAAAGATCTGCTTTGGAAGATTACAGGGTTACCAACAGAGGAGGTAAAGGTGTTAAAACGATGCAGATTACTGAAAAAACAGGTAATCTTATCGCTATTAAAACTGTAACTGATTATGACGATTTGATTATTACTACCAAGAAAGGAGTAATAATCAGAACTCCAATAAACTCGATCAGGGTAATGGGAAGAGCAACACAGGGGGTTAAAATCATCAATCTTGATTCTAAAGATAAAATAGCTGATATTTCAGTTATTTTTGGAAACAAAGAGGATAAAGAGAATAATGAAGAAGAATAATATCAAAAATATTAACATTTCATTAAGATACATTAATGATAATGCTGCGTCATAAAATTGTAAACTGAAATTAATTATAATTAAAACTGAAATTAATCAAATATGAAAAAACTATTGTTGATCTTTATCGGAATGACTTTAGCATTCGGAGCTATGAATGCTCAAAGTCCAAAATCAATGTACAAAAAAGCTAAAAAGCTATTAAGCAATTATTATTTTAATCCCGGTGAAAATGAAAAAAATCTTTATGAAGCCGGTGATTTAATAAATCAGGCATTGCAAGACAGCCTTATGTCATCAGAAAGAAAAGTTTGGATTACAAAAGGAAAAATCTTTAACGAATTGGCTAATAATGAGGTAAAAAAGAAAATCTTAGATCCAAATTACAAAATTGCTTATCCCAATGCAGCTATTGAAGCTTTTGACGCATTAGCTACTGCTTATGACAAATGTGAGAAATCCAGACATAAGAAAGAAGTATTAAAATTGCTTCAGGAAACCGAAAATCATTTGAATAATATTGCGGCATATCAATTTCAGGATAAAAATTATTCTGAAGCTTTTGACAATTTTGTAAGAACATGCAAAGCTTATCATCTGTTTAAAGATGCTGGCAAAGAAGCTGACAGCAGACTTGCTGATCCAAAATTGAGAAAAGAACAAAAACTTTATACCGGATACTCTGCTTATTATGGTGGCAAAAAAGATAAAGCCGAACATTTTTTCCAGGAATTGGTTGAAGGTGATACAGATCAGCCTTTTGTATATGAAGCATTATACAATATCAATATCGAAAAAGGAAATAAAGACGAAGCTGTTAAATATCTTGATGCAGGAAGAGTGAAATTCCCTGATGATACAGGATTATTATTTGCCGAAATCAATTACTATATCAAAGAAGGCAAACTGGATGTATTGACAGATAAATTGAAGAAAGCTATTGAGCTTGATCCAAACAATGTAACTGTATATACCACACTGGGAAGTGTTTATGACCAATTGCACACCAAAGCATTTGAAAATGGAGATAGTGCTAAAACAAAAGAGTATTTTGATCTTGCCATGAAATATTTTACTATGGCAACTGAAATTGATTCTTCAAATTTTGATGCGATTTATAGCATTGGTGCATTATATTATAATTCTGCTGCCAATTACACAAAAGAAATCAATAAATATGCTAATGATTTCTCTGCAGCCGGAACAAAAAAATATGATGAATTAAAAGCTCAAATGTTGGATATGTTTGATAAAGCTCTTCCGTATTTTGAAAAAGCTTATTCAATAAATAATCAGGATTTGGGTGTTTTGCAAGCTCTCAGCGAGATATATGCAAGAAAAGACATGTTGGATAAAGCTACATTTTACAGAAATAAACTGGAAGAAGCTAAAGCTGCTCAAGGAAAATAAAATAAAATTTTATAAAAAAAAAGCTGTCAACTGACAGCTTTTTTTTTACTTTATGGTTATTTTACGGATCAAGATAAAAAGCTGAGGGAATTTAAAGGTATATTTCTATATTGAATAAATAAACCGTATTTTCATTTTTTGTCTTGATACAAAAAACGAAACAAAAAAAATCAAGACTGTATTCATTTTTTAACGCTCTAAAAGAAGCTAAAATACTAAATGAATTAAACTCAC
>JALVEG010000198.1 GCA_027031145.1 Saprospiraceae bacterium
TTTTCCTTGGGAGTTTTTAATTCTCCCGCAGAAGCGACAACGTAATAATCAGGTAAACTCAACATCACAGTATAATCTGCCGGATATTCATAAGATATATCACATGTATTTAAACTGTCAAATACCCATTTGGAATTTTCATAAACTACCGGACGAGGATACCATTTGCTCATATTATATTGTGATCCCGAATATCCAATTTCATAAAAACACTTTGGTATCTTTAATTCATATTCGATTTTGATTTTTACTAAATCATTTGGGTTTAGGGGTTTGTTTAGTTTTACTTTGATAAAAACTTTATCATTATCTTTGTATTCAGTTGCAAGTTCTTCTCCCTCACTTGAAAATATAAGCCTGTTGTATCCTCCCAGTTCATTTTCTTTCGCAAAATAAATTTCAGTTTTATTTTCTTTTATTAGTTTTTTAGCAAAAACTGTATTTTTACTTTTAAAAGAATTAGCCCATAATTCAAAATATATTTCGTTCAATACAGTGTTTGAATTGTTATAATAGCTTATATCAATATATCCCGATAATGTTTTTTTTTCGGGTTGGAGTTGCCCGTAAATTATGAACTCGTTGTTATGTTGAAAAGAGTTATTCTGTGAAAACGAAAAACAGGGTGATAAAAAAATAGCAGTTATCGCAAAAAGTAGTCTCATCGATGATTTTTTATGTTAAGCAATGTATTTTTAAGTTAAAAATTTAGTAATAGAGTTTAAAAAAAGTCAAGTTACTTGTTAATAATGTATTTACTCAGGTAAAGTATTTGTCTTTGAGAGACTTTGTGTTTAAAATCTCAATATACACTAAAATAGACACAAAGACTCTAAGTCCACAAAGTAACACAAAGAATTTCTACTTCATGTGAAAATACCAACAATATGCATTTTATTTATATTTGCTCAAGTGTTGTTAATTGGGTAGCCCATAAACAAACAACCTGAGTAACTACTAATTTTAATAATTTATGAGAAAATTTCGATATTTTGTAAAAAATCCAAAATCAACATTTACAAAAGTTTCATAAATTATTAATAGAATATATTGCAAAAATAAAAAAAGCCCTGTAAAAACAAGGCTTTTATAAATTTTATAAATCAGAAATTAATGATTACATACTTCAATTTCCTCTGTAGATCCATCAGGTAAAGTTAATGTTGCAGTATTATCACAAGTTCCGTCACCAAAATTCAGGTTATATACATCTTCGCTATTTATAGTTATTTCTTGTTCTCCGCTTACAAAACAACCACAATCAACAGGCATAACCAATTCGGTTTTAATAATACCGGAATAGCTGTCTCCATCAATATTATCTCCTGAGAAATTACCTAAAACTCTAAGTTCATCATCATCGGAATTGAAAGGTGTGTTATTTATTGAATAACGAACTGTTCTCGAAAATTGATATGATGCATTCTCTCCGGAATCCAGTGTAATATATCCATTTCTTAATTCTTTTGAAATATTTCTATATCCTTCATCATCTTTTCCAAGATTTTTTACAACATAAATACCTGTAAGTTCATTACCGTTCACAGTGAAATTTTGATACTCCGTTGTAAGAGAATCTCCTGAATGATTCATGAAACCATAAAAAGTAACAAGGATTTTACCTGAAACAAGTAAACTGTCATTTACCTCGCAACCTGCTCCAAAATCAATCGTGATAGTATTTGGAAAATGTCCAAATGAATTTGAAGAGGAAACGTCCGGGCAGTCGTCTCTGAATGCAAAATGATTACCTTTATTATAATCCTTTGCCTGTTCAACTAATTGAGTGGAATATTCGAATTTGTTTTGAATTGAAATAATTTCTTTAATTGTTTGCGAATTATATTCTTTCTTCTCGTTTATAATTTCTTCTTTTTTATTACAAGACATAAAAGAAACAATTGATACAAAAGAGATTAAAATCAATAGATTTAACTTTTTCATAATAGTAGTATTTTAATTTTAATTAATCAAAATTATTTACAAAACTACAAAAACTATTGCTTATTCCAAAATAATTGAAAATATTTATATATTTTATTAATGAAACAAAACAAAAGTAGAAATACTATTATCATTTTAATAGCTTGTAGTATGAATAGTTAAAATGTGGAATATTTTGTTATCTTTGCGCTTTATTTGCTTTTAGCTGTATTTATGCAGATATTAAAATCATTAATAATTTGAGATTTTAAAATAATGTCAATATTTCACAAAATAGATAAAGATAAAATTCCACGCCATATTGCCATTATTATGGATGGCAACGGGAGATGGGCTAAATCAAAAGGTAAACCTCGTGTTTTTGGTCATAATGAAGGTGTGAAAACAGTTCGTGAAATCACTGAAGTCAGTGCGAAAATAGGAGTAGAATACTTAACTCTGTATGCTTTTTCTACTGAAAATTGGAAAAGGCCTGCGTATGAAGTGAATGCATTGATGTCACTATTGGTGAGTACTATTGACAAAGAGATGGATACTTTGATGAAAAACAATATCAAATTGGAAGCAATCGGAAATATAACGGAATTGCCTTCGAGAAGTTATAAGTCATTGCTTAAAGGCATTGAAAGAACAAAAGATAATGATAGAATGACATTGGTTTTAGCTCTCAATTATAGTGGTAGATGGGATATTTTGAATGCGGTAAATACTATTATTAAAAATAATAGCACATCACCTGTTGATGAAAAGATATTTAAAGAATATTTAAGTACGGCAAAATACCCTGATCCTGAACTTTTGATAAGAACGAGCGGTGAAATCAGGTTAAGCAATTTTCTTTTGTGGGAAAGTGCTTATTCGGAATTGTATTTTACCGATATAAAATGGCCTGATTTCAAAGAAGAATCATTGTATGAAGCTATTTATGAATATCAAAACAGGGAGAGGAGATTTGGAAAGACAAGTGAACAATTAAAGAAATAAATAAATTATTTAGAATTCCTGCAACACTTTACGGTATTATTACGTTTTTTAAAGTTGTATTGAAAAAGATATAAAAAATATTATTAATATATGAACAAATTATTATTTTTATCATTTTTTCTAATTGCGATTTCCAACATTGTTATTGGTCAAAATGATTCATTGAAAGTTAAAAAGGATTCCATTTCAGTAGTGGATTATTCCAGTCCGAGAGAATATGAAATAGGAGGTGTTAAAATAATTGGGGTTAAAGACAGAGACCCTAATGCCATTGCCGGATATGCGGGATTAAACGTGGGTAAGAAAATCATGATTCCCGGACAGGATATATCCAAAGCTATCCGTTCATTATGGAGGATAAAACTGTTTACTGATATTGAGATTTATATTGAAAAGACTGTAGGGGATATAGTGTTTTTGGAAATAAAACTTCAGGAAAGGCCAATATTGTCAAAGTATTCATTTAAAGGAGTCAAGAAATCAAGACACGACGATCTGAATGAAATATTGTCCGGAATTTTGACCAAAGGAGGAATTGTTACAGAAGATACAAAACGATTGGCAATAAAGAAGATTAAGGATTATTTTAAAGAAAAGGGATATTTTGACAGTCAGGTTACTATTAAGGAATTTCCGGATGAAAAGAAAAAAAATGCAGTGAGACTTGTCATTGATATAGATAAAAATAAAAGGGTCAAAGTAGCGGATATATATTTTGTCGGAAATATAAATGTTCCTGCAAAGAAGTTGAGAAAGAAGATGAAGAATGTAAAAAGAAAAGGTACTCTTTTTAAAAAATCCAAATATATTTATAAAGAATTTGAAGAAGATAAAAAAAACATAA
>JALVEG010000199.1 GCA_027031145.1 Saprospiraceae bacterium
TAATAACTTAGGGTTGTTTGTGATTCTCATTTCTTTACCAATCGTTTGAAGATTATTCAGACCTTGCAGGTTTTGAAGATTGCCATTCGTTTTGATATACAAATGCCATCCGATATTGTGAATTCCTTCCAAACCGCTTAAATCCGTCAGTGAATTGTTGTTTTCAATCAAAATACCACCTCCGGTAGAATTGATATTTTGCAATCCGTCAAGAGAAGTAAGTAATGGATTTTCGACAATTCGTATGGCTACGACTCCCATAGTTATACCTGACAGATCGGAGATATTATCCAGTTCATCATTATATTTTATTGAAATATGTCCTGAAATAGAAGTTACTCCTGACAAACCGTCCATTTTTGACAATAAAGGGTTGCTTTCGATGAAAATGCCCCCTCCAATTGAAGTTACGTTACTCAGCCCTGGAAACATAAGAGCACCATAACTCCCTCCTGTTAATGTAGAAAGATGTTCATTGTTTTTGATTATCAAATCTCCTCCGATGCTTGTAAGTGTGCCAAGACCATATAATGTCCATTTTTTCACAATATTGTTGATCTCAAATTTTCCTTCGATAGTTTCCAGGTTTTTGAGTCCTTCAAAACTTGTAAGTCTGGGGCAATTTCTAATTATAAGAGCACCATCTATTTTAGTAAGATGCTCCAACCCATCTAAATTATTTATGTCATTACCCTCAATTATAACATCTCCTCCTATTTCACTGCAATAAATTGGTACAGTTCCTCCTCCAACATCATAATAGAAAAAATCATCAATTTCTGCCTGGGTAGAAAATGTCACACCATTGGGATAACAGGAAGCTGCATAATTGTAATTAAGGAATGAATAAAACAGTACAAAAGCAAATATTATCTTTTTCATAATTAAGTATTTTTTCCTGCAAGTTATACCAAAATAAACCTTTATAAAAGCACTAAATATTAACAAGACCTTTTGACTGGTAACCTGGTATGAATTTTTAGTAAATGGGAAACATGAAAAATGGCTTTTCGTGAAATAATTATTTAAAATAGGTGTATTGATTATTATTGTCTATTTTTGCAGAAAAATAAATAATGGCAGATAATAAAGTGATTTTTTCAATGGAGGGAGTAAGCAAAATCTATCCTCCAAATAAACAAGTGCTTAAAAATATATGGCTTTCCTTTTATTACGGTGCTAAAATAGGTGTTCTGGGATTGAATGGAGCAGGAAAATCAAGTTTATTGAAAATAATAGCCGGACTTGATGATCAATATCAGGGAAGGGTAACTTTTGATAAAGAATATAAGATCGGTTACCTGCCTCAGGAACCGGTACTCGATGAAGATAAAACCGTAAAAGAAATAGTGCAGGAAGGGGTGCAGGAAATAGTTGATGTAATCAAAGAATACGAAGAAGTATCTGCAAAACTGGCTGAACCTATGTCCGATGACGAGATGATGAAAGTAATTGAACACCAGGGTGAATTGCTGGAAAAAATGGATCACTACAATGCCTGGGAACTGGATCATACTCTGGAACTGGCTATGGATGCTTTGCGTTGTCCTCCCGATGATGCCAAAGTTTCAGTACTGTCAGGCGGGGAAAGAAGAAGGGTGGCTTTGACGAGACTATTGCTGAGTAAGCCGGATATTCTGTTGCTTGACGAACCTACCAATCACCTTGATGCGGAAAGTGTCAATTGGCTTGAGCAGTTTCTGAAATCTTTTCCCGGTACAGTCATCGCAGTAACTCACGATAGATATTTTCTTGACAATGTCGCAGGCTGGATTCTGGAACTGGACAGAGGAGAAGGTATTCCATGGGAAGGAAATTATAGTTCTTGGCTGGAACAAAAAGCCAATCGTCTTGCTAATGAAGAAAAAGCTGAATCCAAGAGGCAAAAAATACTCAAAAGAGAATTGGAATGGGTAAGAATGGCACCAAAAGCACGGCAATCCAAGGGGAAAGCCAGATTGAATGCCTATGATTCTCTGAGTAATGCCGAAGTTAAAGAAAAGGAAGCAAAGCTGGAATTGTATATTCCACCGGGACCACGACTTGGCGATGTTGTTATTGAATTTGATCAAGTCAGAAAAGGATTTGATAACAGACTCCTGATAGATGAACTTAGTTTCAATGTACCTAAAAATGCAATCGTGGGAATTATCGGACCCAATGGTGTCGGAAAATCGACATTGTTCAGAATGATAATGGGCGAAGAAAAACCTGATGGAGGTAATATAAAAATCGGAAGTACTGTTCAACTGGCTTATGTTGATCAATCACATAAAGATTTGCTGCCGGAAAAAACGGTTTATGAAGTGATCAGCCAGGGAAATGAATTTATAAAAATCGGGAACAGGGAAATCAATGCAAGAGCATATTTAAGTAAATTCAATTTTTCAGGCAGCGATCAGCAAAAGAAAGTCGGAGTTTTATCCGGCGGAGAAAGAAACCGGCTTCATCTTGCCATGACCCTCAAACAGGGAGCTAATGTAGTACTGCTTGACGAACCCACCAATGATATTGACGTAAATACTTTAAGGGCATTGGAAGAAGCAATTGAGAATTTTGCAGGTTGCGTTTTGGTCGTTTCTCACGACCGGTGGTTCATCGACAGACTGGCAACCCATATTCTTTCCTTTGAAGATGATGGTAAACAGGTATTTTTCGAAGGTAACTTTACTGATTTTGAAGAAAAAAAGAAAGAAAGACTTGGTGACATCACTCCGAAAAGGCCGAGATTTAAAAGTTTATTGTAAACGATTTAATCATAACCACTCAGGTCAAATATTAAGTAAAAAAATAAAACAAGTCAAATTATTATATTTGCATAATAATATTTTCAAAACTTTCTATTTAGAACCCTTTCCTGTTTCCCTTAAAAGGGAAATGATAATGGAGAAAATATTATTATGCTTTCAACTCTCAGACTATCAATAAATTAAACCACCTGAGTAGTTACCTTTAATAATAAACAACTTCATTTTACCCTGAATTTTTCAGGTTAACTCGAAAAATTCACGCTAATTTTTAGGGTTGACTCGAAAAATTCAGGGTATTTTATGGAATTATGAAATTTTTGATATATTTTTGTAATAAAAAATGTACATACAAAGATATATTGAGCCAAGATTAGTGGAATCTTTAACTAAATCCAATGACATCCATATTGTTTATGGTGCCCGTCAGGTTGGTAAAACCACTTTGATTAATAAAGTTTTGGACAAAATCAACAGAAAGACATTAAGAATCAATGCAGATGAATTGGTTTATAATAATGTATTTTCAAAAAGAGATCTAAGACTAATGAAGGAGCTAACAGAGGGTTATAAAGTATTGTTTATCGATGAAGCTCAGAATATACAGGATATTGGAATCAATATAAAAATCTTGCATGATTCTATGCCGGAACTAAAAATAGTTTTGTCCGGTTCCTCATCATTTGATTTAGCCAATAAAATTAGTGAGCCATTAACCGGCAGAACCAAAACTTATATTCTTTACCCTATTGCTATAAGTGAATTAATAAATTCTTACAATAAATTTGAGATAAGACAATCTTTGAGTGATTATTTAACAATAGGCACTTATCCCAAATTGTTTAACTTGGAAACCCGCAAAGAAAAAATTTCACATCTACTTGAGTTGTCATCTTCATACTTATACAGAGATATTCTGCAATTAGCCAATATTAAACATTCAAACAGAATATATGATCTATTAAAATTATTATCATTCCAAATCGGAAACCTTATTTCGATAAACGAATTGGCGCAAAATTTAAAATTAAGCTATGAAACTGTTGAAAATTATATTGATTTGCTGGAAAAATCTTTTGTGATATTCAGATTATCGGGTTTCTCTAAAAATTTGAGAAAAGAAATCAAAAAGCAAGACAAAATATATTTTTATGATTTAGGAATTAGAAATGCCGTAATAAATAATTTTTCAAATATAGAATTTAGAACGGACAGGGGGCAATTGTGGGAAAATTTTTTAATACTGGAAAGAATGAAATTGAATTCTTACCGGGAAGAACACAAAAACCTGTATTTCTGGCGAACTTATACCGGTGCTGAAATAGATTTTATTGAAGAATATAATGGTAAACTGCATGCTTACGAATTCAAATGGGGAACAAAAACACCCAAGCCTCCCAAAACTTGGTTGGAAACATATAAAAATACTACGTTCGACTATGTAAACAGGGAGAATTTTTTTGATTTTATTCTTTAGATTAGTGCAAAAAACATCAATCAAACAGAGTATTAGGATTGCCTCCGAATTTGCTTACTCCGAGATGTCTATATGCCTTGTCGGTAACAATTCTGCCCCTCGGAGTACGTTGAATAAACCCTTCCATTATCAGAAATGGTTCATATACTTCTTCGAGAGTACCGGATTCTTCACCTACTGCTGTAGCGATAGTCGAAATTCCAACCGGACCGCCTTTGAATTTATGTATAATAGTGCTGAGAATTTTATTGTCCATTTCATCCAAGCCGTATTCATCTACATTGAGAGCTTCAAGGGCAAATTTGGATATTTCCACATCAATGGTACCATCACCTTTTATTTGAGCAAAATCCCTTACCCTTCTCAACAGGGCATTTGCTATACGCGGTGTTCCCCTGCTTCTTCTTGCTATTTCAGTAGCACCCTCATCCGTAATTTCCATATTTAGGATATCGGCGCTACGAAAAACAATTGATTTTAATGTTTCGGTGTCATAATAATCAAGGTGGAAAGTGATTCCGAATCGTGCACGCATCGGGGCAGTCAAAAGCCCCATTCTGGTAGTTGCCCCAACCAAAGTGAATGGTTCCAAATTGATCTGAATACTTCTTGCATTGGGTCCGGAATCTATCATAATATCAATCCTGTAATCTTCCATTGCCGAATAAAGATATTCTTCTACGACATTGTTTAACCGGTGTATTTCATCGATAAAGAGAACATCATTTTCCTGCAGATTGGTAAGCAAACCCGCCAGATCTCCGGGTTTTTCTATCACGGGACCTGATGTGATTTTGATATTTGCTCCGAGTTCATTTGACACGATAAATGCAAGAGTAGTTTTTCCCAGTCCCGGAGGCCCGTTGAGAAGTACATGATCAAGAGCTTCTCCTCTTAATTTTGCTGCTTCGATAAATATTTTTAGATTGTCAACAACTTTTTTCTGTCCTTTGAATTGCGTAAGATCCTTGGGGCGAAGTGCTTTTTCTACCTGTTTATCATCATTGGAAAACGAAGCTCCTGTTGCATCTAAATTTGGGTTAAACATAAATTATCATTGTTAATAATAAACAAAGATAATAAATATTGATAATATATAAACCTGAGTTCGATTAATCTTTATTCACAATTTCAAATTTGTTATGTTTTCTTGCAGCCACTATATAGCCACTAATGCACTAATATCTTTTATTCTTCTTCGTCAAGTTTATCTTTTACCTCATCGATGGTTTCCTTAACTTTTTTCATTATAGTTTCAGCTATTCCTCCGGCTTTTTCTACAACATCTTCGATAATATCTTCAGCTATGTCAGCAAAATCTTCGGCTTTATCTTTGACTTCATCAAAAACTTCTTCAGCTTTATCGGCAAATGTTTCAGCTTTATCTTTAACTTCATCTATAATATCCTCAGCTTTATCTTTGACTTCTTTGACAATATCTTCCGCTTTATCCTTGATTTCTTCAATTTTTTTAGGCGTATCTTCTTCCGCTTCTTTGGTTACGGAAGTATCTTTGATCTTGTCTGAAGCTTTTTTAAGTTCATCCTCGTTTTCTTTCAGCAATGCCGAACTTTCTTTGACTTTTTCTTTTATTCTTTTTTCAGCTTCTTTTTTAGCTTCTTCGTATTTTTTTCGTTCTTCCTCTTTTTTCAGCTCATTTTGAATTCTACTCTCAAGCATTTCTTTGGTTTTGAGCATATCCTGAAATTTTTCTGATTTGGAAGCAATTCTTTCTTCTATCATCATCAATCTAGCTTTTCTTAATTCTACTTCCAGTTGACCGTCGCTATTACCGATTTTATTTTTATTTGTTTCCAGTTCTTTTTTATCTCTTTCGATTGAAGCATTCATTTTGTCTATTGCTCCAAGTAAACCGGAAAGTCTTCTTTGCAGTCTGGCTAAAGGGCTTCTGTCATTTGAAGCTGATCCAAATCTCTTTTCTTTAACTTTCTTAAATTCTTTATCAATTCTGTTCCAGAGTTTTCTTCTGTGATCCCTGTCAAAACGTATCTCTTTAAAATTCTTTTGAATAACTTTCAATTCTTCAAAAATAGGTTGAAGTCCTAATCCTTTTTCGATCTTTTCTTCTATTTCGTCGAGTTTAGCATTGAATTCATTAAAATATTCCTGTGATTTCTCTCTGAATTCAGCATCGGTTTTATTTCTGAGTTGTTTTAATGTTTGAAACAATTCATCAGTTTTATTCTTTAAACTTTCAACATGGTTTCTGAAAAGATTTTTCTCTTTTACATGAGTTTGAACTTTTTCCCAAAATCCTTTTAGTTCCTCCCAGACATCGCTGCTAAATTCACTTAAATCGTTGACTTTATCTTTTAGATCATCCAATTCATCTTTGTACAGATCATATAATTTCTTTGACAGTACAACAAAATGCCATTCTGATTTAGCTCTGTTAATTAAATCAGGTTTTTCAACTAAAATACCTTCCGGTAAAATATCTTCAGCAGCAGTCAATGTTTTTTCGTATGTTTTATATTCTGAAGGAAATTCAATTTCTTTATCAAATCTCCATTCATTCAATAACAAATTATAAAATTCTTCAGTAGCATCTTCTTCTTTGAAAACATAAGTTTTTACTTTGTTTTCTTCTTCAACAAGTTCTATTGCTACAAGGACTTTTTCATCATTTTCAGTTTTTCCCCAAAGGATCAATTTTGTTCTCATGTGTATTCTATTTTCATTTCAGAATCAATATAAATCAATTCTTCACAAACATAATGTATTTTATCAAGTTATAACAGCATATATTGTACCAAAAGTTCATTTTGTATGAATAATATCAAATTTACAGCTAAAATTTCCCTAAAATACTATTTTTTAGCCTCGTCTAAATAAAAAATTACTGTGTATAATATATTTATTTCTTGCGTAGAGCAAATTTGCGGAGAGACAGGGATTTGAACCCTGGGTCCCAATTACTCAGGACAGCGGTTTTCGAGACCGCCCCGTTCAGCCGCTCCGGCACCTCTCCAAAAAGTATGCAAAAATAATAAATTATAGTATAATATAACATCAAAAGAGCATTATAATTTGGTAACCTTTTAATTCTTGTTCCAAAAATTAAATAATATCCCTTTTTTATGTTTTACTTTTATTTGAGAAATTGTATTTTTATCTTCATCTTTGGAATCTGCAATAAATATTTTGGCACCGATAGCGTATTTAAGTTCAGGGTGAGTGTTTTTCCAATGTTTAGCAATTTCCAGCGCTGTTTTATATGGTGGTATAGACCAATTTGAACCAATAATTACTTCAATAAAAAGAATACAATTCCTGTAATCAATAAGTTTTGTTGAAACACCAAATTCAACATTATAATACTTATCGTATTTTCTAAAATGCCTTTTATTTATATTATTGATATCCATATTTTATTTTCAGCACAAATTGTGCCATTTTTATTATAAAATTAAAAATCCTTTTTATATGTTTGCCGAACAAAAAATAAAAAGAATGAAGAATTTAAAAGAACTAACATTATCGTTAATATTTATTTCGCTGATATTCAATTTGGGATATACACAGAATAATGAATTAAACAAAAAAAGATATTATGTAGAATCCGGAATTATAAAATATAAAATTTCCGGAAATACTAAAGGAACAGAAGAGATTTACTTTGATAAATGGGGTGAAAGAGAAGCTCAAATCTCAAAAGCTGTAACAGAAACAACTTTTTTTGGAATAAAAAACAAACAAGAAGAAAATACTCTAAATATTTTGGATGGTGATATAAGTTATGGAATCGACTTAAAAAAGAAAACAGGAGTAAAAACACTAAATGCCGGAGTTACAACTATGTCGGCAATGTGTAATGGTAAATCTCCCAGAAAAATGGGTAAAGAAATGCTCAAACAAATGGGTGGTAAAAAAATAGGGGAAGAGGAGATCCTTGGAAAAAAATGTGAAATATGGAAAGCACTGGGAACAAAATTATGGCTTTGGAAAGGAATTCCTTTAAAAATATCTTCTAAAATATTGGGTATTGAAAGAGTAACCGAAGCAGTGGAAATTAAGACAAATGTTAAAATTGATGAAAACAGGTTCCAAGTTCCGGAAGGAATAAAAATCACTGATTATACTGAATCAAAAAACAAATAAGAGACTGTCTAAAAAGATAGTTTATTTGAAAATTATTTGAGGGAATTTTAGGCATCTTCCTTTAATCGTAATGTTGCGATTAAAGGGCTTTGTTCATTGAGTTTCAATTATATTTTTTATAATCCTGCCTTCTTGCTAATTTCCAACATTCTGTCAATACACACTCTTCCTTCTTCAATGATATTTTGTTCCAATACTACTTCGGGCAATTCGTATTTTAATGCAATATAAAGTTTTTCCAAAGTATTCATTTTCATAAAAGGGCATTCATTGCATGCACAGGTTGTAGTCGGAGGTGCTGAATATAATTTTTTATCGGGAGCTGATTTTTGCATTTGATATAAAATGCCCGGTTCGGTAGCAACAATAAATTCTTCAACATCCGAAGTTTTTACATGATTCAGCAATTGACTAGTGCTACCTATAAAATCCGCTATTTCCAAAACATGAGGTTCGCACTCGGGATGTGCGATAAATTCTGCTCCGGGATGATCCTGCATTGCCTGGGAAATTTTTTCCCATGAAAACATTTCATGAACCTGACATACACCATGCCACAAGATCATATCCCTGCCGGTTTTTTTCATAAGATAAGCACCAAGATTGCGATCGGGAGCAAAGATTATTCCTTTATCTTTTGGTACGCTATTGATCACATGCACTGCATTTGATGAAGTACAGCATATATCTGTCATGGTTTTTAGTTCCGCACTGCTGTTTACATAAGAAACCACAATATGATCAGGATATTGAGCCTTAAAACTTTTAAAAATAGGTGCCGGTGCTGAATTTGCCAATGAGCAACCTGCATTCAGATCCGGTAGAAGTACTTTTTTTCCGGGATTAAGCATTTTTGCTGTTTCTGCCATAAAATGCACACCTGCAAACATGATAATTTCCGCATCTGTTTCTGCTGCTTTCTGAGCAAGTCCCAAACTATCTCCGACAAAATCCGATACATCCTGAATTGCAGGGATCTGATAATAATGTCCTAGGATTATTGCATTTTTTTCCTTTTTAAGTTTTTCTATTTCTTCAAAAAGGTTAATATCCTTATCTATTTCAATATCCAAAAACCCATTTTCTATCAGTTTATTTTTAGCTTCCTGTAGTGATAATTTCATTAGTTTTGATTTTTATTTTTCTAACGATTCATAAGGTTTAAAATTGTACGGTTGTTATTATAAAAATTATTATACATTTTTGGAGTAGTATTCTGAAAATGTATTATATTTGTGTTAAAAATATGATAGACAGAATAATAAGTAAAAAACTAATTGAGTACTCTAAACAATTTAGAGCAGTTGCTCTTACCGGGCCAAGGCAATGTGGTAAAACAACATTATGCAGATATATTTTTCCGCATAAACCTTATGTTAATTTTGAAAATATTGATACTCTCAATTTAGCATATACTGATCCAATTGGTTTTTTATACAATTATAAAGAAACAGGTTGCGTTTTGGATGAAATTCAAAAAGCACCTAAATTATTTAATTACTTACAACAGATTTTGGATGAAGATCAAGAAAGAGGTAAATATATATTAACAGGTAGCAGCAATTTTTTGCTCAATGAAAATATTAGTCAAAGCCTTGCCGGCAGAATAGGGTATATAAACATGCTTCCTCTCTCTGTTCAAGAAATAAAATCGGTAAACCCTTCAGTCACGGATATTTGGGAATTGATATTTAAGGGGGGGTATCCTGAAATTTGGAGTCACAATATCAAACCGGAATATTACTATCCGGCATATATTCAGAGTGTGATAGAGAAGGATATCCGGCAATTAGTGAATATTCGGAAATGGTCTGGGTTTCAACAATTTGTAAAATTGGCTGCTACGAGAATAGGACAGGAATGGAATAGTAATAAGGCAGGAAATGAGCTGGGTGTGGATGCAAAAACAATAAGTTCCTGGATTTCATATTTGCAAATTTCCGGTATTGTATATTTTTTGCCACCTTTACATAACAACTTTGGCAAAAGAGTGATTAAAAAACCGAAACTATATTTTATTGATACCGGTATTGCATCAAGTTTATTGGGTATACAAAATATTGATCATCTTGAAACACATCCATTGAAAGGTGAGCTATTTGAAAATTTTATTATAATGAATTTAGTTAAACAAAACACATTTAGGTTGAATCCTGTGAATTTATATTTTTGGAGAAGTAATGACGGTATAGAGATAGATTTGATAATTGAGAATGCAAATAAATTGATACCGGTTGAAATAAAATCCGGTATGACATTCAACAATTATTGGTGGAGAAATATTGATAAATGGCAAAAATTTTCGGGAAATAGTTCAAAATCTTATATAATATACAATGGTAATAACGAGATGAAAGTTTTAGGAAATAAAATAATCATTAATTCCCTTAATGTTGATTTATCTCAAATGCTAAAAGAATAATTTATACATTTTCGGAGTAGTATTCCGAAAATGTATAAAAACCCACGATTTTCCAGAGTTTGAATACCAGGAACAATTTTTATTTTTGTTTTAATACTTTCAACAACAATACCCCGACATCAACTGTTAATTATTAAAGCATCAACGAATCAATATGAATATAGACCCCTATTTGCTTATTCCTCTTCTTACTTTTGTGATAATCGCTTTTGCATCTGAGTCTATTTCCAAGTTTTTTGCAAAAATACATCTACCATTGATAAGCGGATTGATTTTTACCGGTATTGTGGTTGGACCTTATGCCTTGAAAGTAATTTCTATTGATGCACTATCGCATTTGACTTATTTATTGGATATTTCCCTGGCATTTATAGCAATGGCCGCCGGAAACGAGTTGCATATAAAAGAACTTAAAGATAGCCTTAAAAGTATTAAATACAATACCTTTTCACAATTGTTATTGACTTTTATCATAAGTGCCTTTGGAATATATTTGCTTGCAGACTATATACCTTTTATGAATCACATGGAAACCGAAATTAAAATCTCCGTTGCTGCTTTGCTGGGAACTATTTTTATAGCAAGGTCCCCATCATCAGCGATAGCGATCATAAAAGAGATGAGAGCAAAAGGACCATTTGTTTCAACGGCTATTGGTGTTATTGTATTGATAGATGTTCTTGTAGTGATATTTTTTGCAATTGTTTTTTCATTTACAGAAAGTGTTATAGATCATATCCCGATACATTTAAGTCTGATAGGAATTATTTTGTTGGAATTGCTTTTTGCAGTCCTTATAGCATTTATCATTGCAAAAATTATGGAATTAGTATTTTCCTTAAAAATACATCAATCAATTAAAACAATATTTGTCTTATTATTAGGTTATTCTGCTTTTATTCTATCCGAATTAATTCTTAATTGGAGTCAGCAAAATCTACATATACACTTTTTTGTAGAACCATTGTTAGTGGCTTTATTAGCATCGTTTTATATAACCAATTTTACTAAACACAAATTGGAATTTAGCAGTATCTTGCATAATAATGGTTTATGGATTTATGTTGTTTTCTTTACATTGACCGGAGCAAGTTTGTCATTGGATTTATTTGCAAAAGTATGGGAAATAGCATTGGTATTGTTTTTAATAAGAATTGCCGGATTATATTTTGGAAGTATTTTAGGTGGATTAACAGCTAAAAACCCAAGAAAACATATAAAATACGGATGGTTTCCATATCTGACCCAAGCCGGAATTGGAATCGGTCTGGCAACGGAAATATCTGAAAAATATCCCGAATGGGGACATGATGCTTTTACTATTATTATTGCCGTTATCGTTTTAAGTCAAATAATCGGACCACCCTTATTTAAGTATTCCATCTTAAAAGTGGGAGAAGCGCATCTCAAAGCTCCGGATCATCAATTTGACGGAGTCAAAGACCTATTGATTTTTGGTTATGAAAATCTGTCACATGCTGTTGCCATAGAACTGGAAAAATCAGGTTGGAATGTGAAAATAGCAACGTTTCTGCATCCGGATCAAATAAGTCATTTGAAAAATATGGATATTACTTCCATTGACAGGATAGATATTGATATTCTAAAAAAATTGGAAACCGATAAAATTGAAGCAGCATTATTATTGTTGGATGATGAGAAAAATTACCAAATTGCCGAATTGATTTATGAACATTTCGGAACAAGGGAAGTTATTGTAAGAATTACCGACAGGACAAATTATATCAAATTTAAAGAGTTAAATTGTTATGTTATCGACCCCTCCAAAGCGATGATAAATCTTATGATGCAATATATTAAATCGCCCAATACAGCAACGTTGTTATTAGGCGAACTCAAGGGACAAAGTTCGATGGATATAGAAGTCAGAGATTTGACAGTTGTAGGCAAATATTTAAGAGACCTGTTTTTGCCACCCGATGTGATTATATTATCCATTGAAAGACGAGGCCAGATCATAATTACCCATGGTTATACAAAACTGGAACTTGGAGATATAATGACAGTAGTCGGTTCTGAAGAAAGTCTTAAAGAAATAGAATTGAAATGTAGTGTGGTGTGATACTAATCAGTGATCCAAAACACATAAATTGGCATTTATTGCGGATCGATTCGCAAAAAAACGGGATATTTTGCGGATTAATTCGCAAAATACACGTATATTTGTGAAAAAAAAATATCATGATAAAAAGAATTATT
>JALVEG010000200.1 GCA_027031145.1 Saprospiraceae bacterium
ATATTTATTTTGGTAAAGATCAAAAAGACCTTAGTATTGAGGAAGCCGCAACTCTGATCGGGATGCTGAAAAATCCTGCATTATTCAATCCTAAGAGATTTACTGCAAAAGCGCAAAAAAGAAGAAATATTGTTTTAAATCAATTGTACAAGTATGACAAAATTGATAGAAATCAACTGGATTCTATCAAGAATATTCCAATTGATATTAGCAATTTCAATAAGGAAAGTCATGATGTCGGACCTGCTCCATATTTCAGAATGGAATTGACTAAATGGTTGAAAAAATTATTTTCGGAAAACAATATAAAAAAACCTGACGGTACGGATTACAATATTTATACCGATGGTTTGAAAATATATACAACCATTGATCTGGATTATCAAAGAGATGCAGAAAAAGCTGTTTTTGATCATATGAAAGAAATACAAAAAAGATACTGGAAAGTATGGAAAGGTATGAATCCTTTGAGGTACCAAATCGAAAATCATAAACAACTTGAAGCAAGGAAATATTCTATCGAAAATCGTATCATAAATTCAGAAAGATATCAGTCTGTAAAGAAAAAATACTTATCTGAAATTTTAAATAAAATCTACAATAAATTTGACGGGCTGATTCTAAATGAAAAAGCATCTTTTGAATTAGAAAAAGTAATAAACGGGAAGAAAACATTGAGAAGACTTGTTAAAGAAGGTATAGTAAAAGATTCCAGTGTCCAAAAGCTTAATAAGTTATTAAATGATGATCTTTGGGATATTTACAAAGAAAAATGGGATCTTTTTCAAAAAGAAAAAAACAAACAGTTTGATACAAAGGTCAAAATGAAAGTTTTTGCCTATAATAATAAAATGGAAACAGACACTTTGATGACACCCCGTGATTCGGTAATATATCACCTTAGACATTTGCAAACAGGCATGCTGGCTATGGAACCGGGCACAGGACATATCAAAGCTTGGGTTGGAGGTATAGGATTCAAATATTTTAAATTTGACCATATAAATAACCGGCGTCAGGTAGGTTCTACTTTTAAACCCATTGTTTATGCTACTGCCATATCCGTTCAGGGATTATCTCCATGTCAGGAATTTGAAGACATACAATACAGCATAGTTCCCGGTGAAGGAAATTTTTATTTAAAAGAAGAATGGACACCTGCCAATGCAAATGGAAAGTTTACCGGAAATAAATACAATTTGTATCAGGGATTGCTTTATTCAAAAAATTCCATTACTGTAAGATTGGTAAAAGAACTTGGAAATATAGAAGTGGTCAGGGATCTGGCAAACAACATGGGTATTGATAAAAACAAAAAAATCAACGGTGCTTATTTACTTCCCAAAGTTCCTGCTATAGCCCTTGGAGCAGCAGATCTTTCAGTAATGGAAATGACAGGAGCTTACGGAACATTTGCCAATGACGGAGTATATACCAAACCGGTATTTGTTTCAAGAATAGAAGACAAAAACGGAAGAATAATATACAACGAAATACCAAAACAGAAAAGAGCTTTGAATTCAATGTATAATTATATAATGGTAGATATGTTGAAAAATAATGTTGCAGGAAGATTCTTACTTGAAGGAGTAAAATCCGAGATTGGAGGAAAAACCGGTACTACCAATGATTATGCAGATGGTTGGTTTATGTCTATCACTCCAAACATAGTCACAGGAGTTTGGACAGGGGGAGATGAAAAATGGGTTCGTTTTTATACGCTTCAGGACGGTCAGGGATTTGTAATGGCAAGACCTATAGTTCAAAAATTCATTTATTCTTTAGAAAATGATACCACTTTAACTTTTGACTATAATAAAAGATTCAAAACACCCGGTAATCCCAAATACAAAGACATGATCGACTGTGGAAAACATAAAGAGATAAAACCCGAAGAAGAACAAGAAATGAGATTGGAAGAAAAAGTGGAAATGGATGAATTTGAAGAAGAATTTGAAGAAGAAACGGATTCAATAAAATAAATGTAACTACTCAGGTAGGAGGCTTTTGAGATGAAAAATTTCATTCCGATGTACATCGGAATTGCCAGATGAAGCTCATTTTTTTAAGGCATAACTTGTCCCGCAAAAAGGCGGAAGTGGAGCTACATCAAAAAAAAATAGCTGAGATATGGCGAAAAAAGAAATTTTTTCAATCAAAATGATTCTACCTGAATAGTTACAAATAAATCATAAAATAAAAAAATGTATCAACTTGCAGCTATAATAATACTGGGAATACTTGCTCAATGGTTTGCCTGGAAAATAAAAGTTCCTGCAATATTGCCTCTCATCATCATAGGTTTACTTGTAGGCCCAATATCCACATACTTTACTCATGACGGGCTGAAATGGATTGAACCGATGTACAAACCTGAAGTGCACCATGGTTTATTTCCCGAAGATTTACTTTTTTCTTTTGTGACACTTTCTATTGGAATAATTTTATTTGAAGGAGGAATGACGTTAAAAATAAAAGAAATAAAAGGTATAGGCCCTGTAATTGCAAAAATGCTCTTTTGGGGAGTTATCGTCACTTTTTTTGGTGGGGCTATATCCGTACATTATATTTTTGGATTGAATTGGACAGTATCATATCTTTTTAGTTCACTGATAATCGTTACAGGACCAACGGTTATTGCTCCTATACTAAGAAATATATCGCTCAACAGGAACGTTGCAACCATATTGAAATGGGAAGGAATTTTGATAGATCCAATCGGTGCTTTAATTGCAATTATCGTTTTTGAATTTGTAGTCGCAGGAGAAGGAGGACATTTTCTTGGACAACATGCTTTTAAATCATTTGCCAAAATAGTTATTACCGGATTGAGTGTTGGATTTACAACTGCTTATTTTTTATATTATTTATTAAAATATAAATTGATTCCCGATTATTTGATCAATATATTCACTCTTGCTCTTGTATTGGGCGTTTTTATTGCATCTGATTTTTTAGCTGTTGAATCAGGTATCTTATCTGTTGTGGTGATGGGAATGGTTCTGACCAACTTAAAATTTGAAGGATTAGATCATATATTGCATTTCAAAGAGTCTTTAAGCATTTTATTGATTTCAATTCTTTTCATACTATTAGCTGCAAACATTGACATCAAAGACCTTGAATATATCTGGAATTGGAAAGTTGCAATTCTTTTCGCTTTATTGATCTTAGTTATCAGACCTTTAATGGTATTTATCAGCACATATAAATCAGGGTTAAACTTCAATGAAAAATTATTTATATCATGGGTAGGACCACGCGGGATTGTCGCTGCGGGTATTGCCTCCTTGTTCGGAATGAAATTAACAGGAGTAATTCCAGGAGCTGAATTATTGACTCCTTTGGTATTTATGGTTGTACTGGGAACAGTATTGATAAATGCCAGTACTGCTAAATTTATTGCAAAATGGTTGGGTGTATCAGTTGAGAAAAAAGACGGAGTATTGATAATCGGTGCCTGCAAAGCTTCCAGATTAATCGCAAAATATTTACTTGATCATGGTAAACATGTCGTCCTTTTGGATAAAAATAAAGTTGCTGTTTTTAAAGCAAAAGAAATGGGAATTGAAGCATTTGAAGCAGATATTTTTGAAGATGATCTTGATGAAATTATAGAATTGAATGATATCGGGTATATATTGGCATTTACTGCCAGTTCGGATGTAAATAATGAGGTTCTTAAAAAATATAAAGACAAGTTTGGAGAATCCGGTGCTTATCGATTGATCACTGCAGAAGAAATGAAACAGGGAAAAACAGATTTAGA
>JALVEG010000201.1 GCA_027031145.1 Saprospiraceae bacterium
GTTAGTTACCTTCTTAAAGATGAGAGTATTCCTCTTGGTGAATGTCCCACCGGAAACGTTACTTTAAGGAATAAAAACCAGGTTAATCATTTTAAAACAAACTTTGGTCATTGTACTGTTATTGATGGAAATCTAACATTGGGAAATGGGGACGATTGGGCAGATATTAATGACTTGGAAGCATTTAAAAATATAGTCGAAATTAAAGGTGATCTATATTTTGATAAACTGAATAAAATTAAAAATTATTTGGGTTTTGGAAATTTGGAAAGAATAGAAGGGAGTTTAATTATTAAAGGTCTCACACATGGAAATCTATTAGGTTTTGAAAAATTAAAAAGCATTGGAGGAGATATACGATTTTATAATGCATATACAGTAGGTAATCATACTGATGTTTTTGATGCATTTGAAAGCTTTGATTCGTTAGGTGGAGGTATTATATTAAAGTACTCCAGCTTTTATAATATTGATGATTTATTTGTTAACAAAGTTATAAATGGTGATTTAATTCTGGATAGATGTAGTTCATTAAAAGGTATAAATGGACTTTATAATGTTGATTCTATAAAAGGAAATATATTAATTAGAGATTGTAATAGCATTTTTGATTTAAACAGTTTAGGTAATTTGAATTATTTTGAAGGGCTAACCTTAAGCAATCTAAAATACTGTTCTAAATTATCACTTAACCTGAAAATGGATACCATTAAAAATGATTTAAATATACGTCATTTACACCCGGATTTAACATTTCAGCAAAGTAATCATATTAAATATGTAATGGGAAGTTTTTCTGTGGTTATACCCGAAATAGGTAGTTGGTATAATCTTGAATATGTTGGCAAAAACTTTTTGATAACTACTAATAATGTGGACAGCTTATCTTTTAATAAGTTAACGCATGTTGGTGGTAGTTTTGTTTTTAATGTGAAACAAAGAAGTGATTATAGCAATTTCAAAAAGTTAAAAAAAATTGGTGATTACTTTTACCCTGGGCAGTATTCTAAATCACTTAGTGGATTTGAAAAGCTTGACACCATCGGGGGGAAGTGCACATTTTATAATAGTGAATTAACTGATATTTCTGCATTTAAAGATAGTGTTTTTATTGGTGGAAAATGGACAATTATAGACAATCCTTTACTAAGTATTTGTGATATTCCGGCATTATGCAATCATATAAAAGCAGGAAGAGAATATGAAATAAGAAATAATGCTGAAGGATGTAATGGTATTAGTGATATAAAATGTCTCGATCATAGTATTTCAGGTACCGTTTTTTACGATTACAATGAAAATGGAATTATTGATTCAACAGATGCAAGCCTTTCAAATGTTATAATAAACTTTAATAATGGCAACAATTCAATAATTACTTCCAATAATGGATTTTATCAAAAATTTTTATTAGAAGGTGATAGCTTTTCTGTTTCTACCGAAGGATTGGAGGGATGGCATTTCACTACTGATAAGGAATATGTTATTGATTCTTTTATACCATTTGTTACAGATGTCGAAAACCTGAATTTTGGTCTTAAACCGGATGCTTATAAAAAAGAAATTTTCACTTCTATTACTTCCGGTTATTTTATCTGCAATCGGGATTTTTATTTAGATATATTTACAAAAAATATGGGAACCGAAAAGTCTTCCGGATTTCTTAAAGTTACATACAGTGATAATATTCGCTTGCATCCGGACTTTACTGATTTCACTTCTCATAATACAGATAAGCGTGAAATTTTCCTTGAATATAATGATTTATACCCTTATTCTAATATCAAGTCAAAGCTATTATTTATAGCACCCGGGTCTGAAGAATTAGAAAATGATAGTCTAATCATAAAGGTTGAAGTTTATGAAAATAATCAAAATCAACAACCAATAAAAGTTCATGAGGATTTTTTAAAATTACACCTGCAATGTTTTCACGACTCTAATGACAAGATAGTATCATCAACGGATAAAACAGGAAACTTGAGAATAAATGAAGATGATGAGCTAATATATACGATAAGGTTTCAAAATACAGGAGATTCTTATGCTGAGAATATTAGGATAGTGGACGAATTGCCTGAGAATCTTGATATTGCTTCATTTGAATTTATAAATGCAAGTCATAATGTAGAAATTATTTTAAAAAACAGAAAGCTTACATTTTTATTTGATAATATATTTTTACCTGATAGTACAAGTAGTTTTACAGAAAGTCAAGGTTATGTTACTTTCAAAATAAAATCACTTTCTAATGAATTAAACATTTCATTTCTTAATGAAGCAAATGTTTTTTATGACTATAATCAAGCTGTGACAACAAATGAAGTCAATAGTATTATTTATGACCCTTCAGTTAGACTCAATGAAGTTAAACTTGAGAACATTGAGATATATCCTCAACCTGCTATGGGTATGATATATTTCAGAATGAAAAGTGAACACCCGGATTATAATTACAAGATTATTAATCAATATGGACAACAAGTTAAAGCTAATCAAATAAATAATTCAGGTTCAATAAATATAGCAGGTTTATCATCCGGATTATATTACATATTAGTATTTGATAATAAAAATAAAAGAATATTGAAAAAGAGAATTATTATCACCAAATAATCTTGTCATTTGATTTAATCTTTAAGCATCTGCTGCGTTACGAAACACTTGAAATATTAGGATATGTCTGTGTATTTTGATGCCAAGAGCTCCCACACCTAAGGAATTTCTTGTGTGAGGCTCTAAGATCTACATAAAGCTAAAATCATGAATAATCCGGGTTAATCTGTTCCTGGAAAAGAGGAATCAATCATTTTAATATCCAAAACCACACTTTATTTGTCGTAACCTATTGAGTTTCAATATTGTTTTTTTTTAGTTAAAATGTGCGTAAAACAGGAGAGTATGTAGCTGTCTTTTTTTAGTAAAATAAAACACCTGTCATATTAATTGGTAGGATTATTTTATTAATACATTGCTGAAGAACTCCGCAAATAGCTTAGGCTATTTATAAATCACAACCTTGACAATGATAAGATAATACAGGTACCTTTGTCTTGACAAAAAAAGCCTACATCGTAAATCAAAATAAACCCTGAATAATTTTTTCATGTTAATATCCATGAAAACCCGTCGGCATTATACCGGTCATGGTACCGTCACATCCCCCTTCAATATCACCAACTCACCTTTTCTGTTTTTGTATTTGATATAATATACAAACACTCCCGGATTGACTCGCTTGCCCTTGAAAGTACCGTCCCAGTCAATATTAGGTACATTGTGCCATTCAGCCATTTTCTCTCCCCAACGGTCAAATATTGCAGCTTCTATAATCTCAGGATGATAATCCTTGAATGTGATATAAAAAATATCGTTTTTACCATCTCCGTTCGGAGTAAAAATATCCGGTACGTATATATCTTCCTTATAATCAATCCTGATAATAAAGCTCTTCGTATATATACATCCTGAAATATGTGTCATTTTAACGGTAACCTCAATATCGTCAGTAGCATTGATATCAACATCCATACAATCGGAACAATCCATAATGTCTGCCGGTGACCATTCTACCTGCCATTCATCTTTGTCCAAATTCAGTTGTAGCGATATAGTAGTTTCAGGTTTTATCAGTGTATCTGCAAAATACGGAAGTTGTGACAAATCCGGTAACTGCGGTATCTCAAAGTCATATCTTACTTCGCAATCAGGTTCTGCAGTTAGCATCACATATCCGCTTTCTCCTCCTTGATAAACGATAGTAGAA
>JALVEG010000202.1 GCA_027031145.1 Saprospiraceae bacterium
TATCTTTATGCATCTGCTGCGTTACGAAACACTTGAAATATAAGGATATATCTGCGTATTTCGATGCCTTGCATCTACATAAAGCTAAAAGCATGAATAATCCGGGTTAATTTCCTCCACCCAAAATCAATGGAAGACCATCTTTTCCGCCAATAATAATAGTTTTGGCATTAGGTGATTCCGATAGTTTAATAGTTGCTTCAATGCCTTTATCTCTTAGGATTTTGTCAGTCAAACTTTTGTTTAGTATGTTATTGGCTTTAGATTTTGCCTCAGCTTCGATTATCCTTCTTTCCGCTTCTTTTCTTTCTTTCTCCAGCCTGTATTCGTATTCCAGGGATTCCTGTTCTTGTTTTAGTTTATTTTCAATGGCATTTTGAAGAGTTTGTGGTAATGATACCTCCCTTATAAGTATTGCATCAAGGGTAATATATTTCTCATTTAGTGCTTTCTTAGTTTGTTCAAATATTTCATCCTGAATAGCTTCCCTTTTAGTAGAATATAATTCTTCAGGCAAATACTTACCTATCACTTCTCTGGTTGATGACCTTATCTCAGGTTTAATAATATATTCCTGATAATTTTTTCCGATTTTTTCGTGCAAGTCCCCGATTTTGTCAGCCTGAGGATAATATCTATAAGACAATTCTATCTTTATATTCAATCCGTTTTTTGAAAGAACTTCCATTTTTTCAAAAGATTCTTTTATTCTTGTATCATAAATATACATATTGTTCCATGGCATAATCATGTGAAATCCTTCATTATAAATATGTGTCTTATCCAATCCTCCACTGAATCTTCTAAACAATACTCCCTTTTCTCCGGGTTTTATAGTTAAAAATGTAGTATTTGTCAAAACTAAAAACAATATCAGAGCAACAACCCCGATAATTATAAATTTTGTTATTGCTTTTGGGTTAAAAATTTCTTTGTTTCTTTCCTGATGTATTTCCATAATTTGTTTATTTTATTAATAATTGGTATCTACTCAGGTAGGTACCAAGATTGTGATTCAAAGATATATATATTTTTTATATAGTTACTATTTATTAGATTAATAATTCCAATATTGCGACTAAACTCATATTTTTAATAATTTCTTTGAAAATTGTATGATTTTATCAATATCCTGATTCATCATACATTTAAAATGTTTTTTAGGGCATTTATCAAATCCTATTTTTGAACAGGGTCTACATGATAAATCTTTAACCTCACTATTAAAATAATCTATTTTTTTATTCCCATAATATGGGGACATACCAAATTCGGGAACAGTACTTCCCCATAATACTATCATTTCTTTTTTCAATGCTGCACCGATATGCATCATACCTGTGTCAGATGTTATCAGGAATTTGCTGTCATCAATGATTTGAGCCGATTCGGCAATACTGATAATTCCTGTCAGATCAGTTATATTATCAGAATTATTTTTAGTGATAGCTTTAGCTTCCTCTATCGAATCCTTACCTCCAATCAATACAAAGTTATAATTTAGACCTGAAATAATTTCATTAATGATTTTAACAGGAATTTTCTTCGTGAAATGCTTTGCTCCCAATGATATGCAAATATACGATTCGGGAATATTATAAGTCTCAAACAGATCAGGTCTTTTTTTATAATAAAAATCCAATCCTTTATCATCATTTTTCAAATTGAAATGTTCCAGTGTCTCAGAATATCTTTCTACAATATGAGGAATTATTGTTTTTACTTTAAAATTGACCATTAACCATTTTCTTATATTTTCTTTCCTGAATGAAAATGATTTTTTTCTCAATAAAAATTTTAAAATTATACTTCTTAAACTATTATGCAAATCAATTATATAATCATATTGTTCCTTTTTTAATTCATCGATGACCTCACTGATATTTGAATTAAAAGAGTATATTTTATCAATATAAGGATTGGAATCTAATAATGATACATATTGTTCTTTTGTGATATAATGAATATCTGCATTGAGTTGTGTTTTTGCTATTCTAACGACGGGAGAAGTCAGGACGATATCTCCGATTGAACTAAATCTGACAATAAGTAATTTCAATTTATTAAATAATTGTTTCTGAACAAATATAAGATTTAATCCTTAAATATTATAATAAAAAATGATCATTTAAGAATAAATATTTATAGTAACTACCCAGGTGGATGCTTTTGAACTGAAAAAATTCGATTCCGATGTACATCGGAATTGCCAGATGAAGCTTATTTTTTGAAGGCATAACTTGTCCCGCAAAAAGGCGGGAGTGGAGCTACGTCAAGAAAAATAGCTGAAATATGGCGAAAAAAGAGGTTTTTTCAATCAAAATGATTCTACCTGAGTAGTTACTATTTATAAAAGGATAAAAAAAAAGCTTGTTTTTTCAACAAGCTCTTTTTTTTTGAATTATGAATTAAACTTCCTCTGTTTTTTCTTTTAATAATTCCTTTTCGATAACATCGATCAAAGTTGATTTCGGTAATGCTCCAACCTGCATCATGGGTTTTCCTTCAACAGGAATAAATAATATACTCGGAATACTTCTGATACCGAAAACCGCAGCGAGCTCTCTTTCTGATTCTGTATCGAGTTTGTAGATTTTTAATTTTCCTTCATATTGGTCTGAAAGTTCTTCCAATATCGGTGCTACCATTTTACAAGGTCCACACCAGTCTGCATAAAAGTCAATGATTGCAGGAACGGAATCTTTGTATTTCCACTCTTTTTCAGTAGTGTAATCAAAGATTTCATCTAAAAACATTTGATTTGTTAATTTGATAGTTGCCATAATTATAATTTAGTTTAAAATGTATTCAAATATACTTCGATTAACTAAACACGATTTATTATAATTTGTTTTAAATATTCTAAAAAAATATATAAAACCGGACAATATTGTTAATTATTTATTAAAAATAATCCGTGATTAAAACAATTTCAACAAATATTGGTTTTTTAATTAAATATTTAATATGAACAGATTAATTAAGATAGGTGTTATATTGATTTTTTCATTGATCTCTTTGTCTTCATTTGCCCAAAAAAAGATAAACTGGATGACATGGGAACAAATGATAGAAGAACAAAAAACAGAGAAACGAAAAGTTATAATTGATTTATATACGGATTGGTGTGGATGGTGCAAAAGAATGGATATGACTACATTTGCTAATCCTGTGATAGTAGATTATATAAATAAACATTATTATGCTGTAAAATTCAACGCAGAAAGGAAAGAAGATGTCAAATATGACGGTAGAGTTTATAAATATGTCAGATCTGGAAGAAGTGGATATAATGAGTTTGCTGCAGCATTGACACAAAACAACCTTTCTTATCCCACGTATGTATTTTTAACTGAAAATATACAGTTGCTTCAGGTGATTCCGGGTTATCAAAATGCGAAAAATTTTGAATATATAATTAATTTTTTTGGCGAAGATTATTATAAGACAACTCCCTGGGCTAAATTTGAAAAAGAATTTAAATCCAAATTGTAGTTTCAAAATTTAGACTCATTTTTGTTTTAATAAAAACTCATTGAGCTTCTTCATGGCTTTTGCTCTGTGACTTATATTGTTTTTTATTTCCAATCCTAATTCGGAAAAAGTTTTGTCAAAACCATGAGGGACAAAAACCGGATCATAGCCAAATCCGCTTTCGCCTCTTGGATTATCTGCTATTTTCCCTTCAACCAAACCCTCGAAAATATACAATTTTCCTTTTAAGATTAGAGCTATCACCGTTTTGAATCGTGCATTT
>JALVEG010000203.1 GCA_027031145.1 Saprospiraceae bacterium
AATTTCAAAATGCCGGAAAAGGAAATTATGCAAAATTTGAAAATTTTGGAAATGAAGGAATGCTTTATACAGGAGACATTATTGCATTAATGGACGAAAATTTAGATTTTCATCTTCTTGAAGGTATTAAAGGAGATTACAAACATCCTGAAATTATAAATAAAAATGGTGATTTATATTTTCTAGCTATTGAAAAAACCACAGGAAGACAGTTATACAAAACAACTTTATATTCTTATAGGCCAAATAATACAACAAATTTTCAATTTAATTATCTAAAATTAGTTCCTAATCCGGTAAAAGATATTATTCATTTGAAGAATACAGAGATTAACGGAAAAAGTTATTTTTTTATTTATAACATAAGTGGAAAACTGATTATGCAAAATAAATTATTTACCCCTGAAATAAATGTATCCGGTTTAAAATCCGGAATGTATATTCTCCAAATAAGAAAATCAGATAAAAGTATTTCCGGCAAATTTATAAAGTACTAAATTATTTGTTGAATTTAAGAAGTTTCCATATTTGCTGCAATACCTTCAGCAATATTCTTAAATTCCTCTTCAGTGAACTGTAACTTTTTATTGGAAAAATTCATATCACCTATATCATCAAGAGGGATAAGATGGATATGAGCGTGAGGTACTTCAAGACCGATCACAGACATTCCAATACGCTTACAGGGAATTGCTTTTTCAATAGCTTTTGCAACTTTTTTTGCAAATGCGATATAATCTTTTAACAAATCATCGTCAAGATCAAAAATATAATCTGTTTCTTTTTTAGGAACTACCAGAGTGTGCCCTTTTTTCAAAGGAAAAATATCGAGAAAAGCATAAAATTTATCATTTTCCGCCACCTTGTAGGAGGGGATCTCTCCATTGATGATTTTAGTAAATATTGAAGCCATGATTATTGATTTTAAAATATAAAATAATAGTATCTACTCAGGTAGATGCTTTTGAAATGAAAAAATTCAATTTTTTTGCCAGATGAAGCTTATTTTTTGAAGGCATAACTTGTCCCGCAAAAAGGCGGGAGTGGAGCTACGTCAAAAAAAATAGCTGAAATATGGTGAAAAAAGTGTTTTTTTCAATCAAAATGATTCTACCTGAGTAGTTACAAATAATAAGTCAAAAGTATAAAGTGCATTTCATTTTTTTATGTCAAATAAATTTAACATTCCAATCTTTTTAATCGACGAAGTTTCAACGTAGGTGATCCCTTTTCAAAAGCAACGAACACAGAACAATTAAACAATATTCAACCAGTCCACCCCCTTTTTCCCCCGCCAGCGGGGGATTAATTCCCGCTTAAAAAACAACGATTACAGAACAACGAACAAAAAAACAATATCCTACTATTCCATCATACCAGTATTCCATTATTTTTAATTGCCGGAGCCTTGGCATAGGCAATCCATTTAAATACCTATCTCCAATACTTCAAACTGCATCGTTCCTCCGGGAGTTAGTATTTCTGCTATTTCTCCGACTTTTTTACCCAATAATCCTTTTCCCATTGGCGAATCCACCGATATTTTTTTCTCTTTAATATTTGCTTCGGATTCTGAAACAAGTTTATATGTTACTTTAAAATTATTTTTTGTATTTTTAATAGTTACCTGAGTTAAAATGGAAGCCTTGGAAGTATCAACAGTGCTTTCATCCAAAATTCGGGCGTTTGCCAATCGTTTATCAAGCTTATTTATCTTCATTTCAAGCATTCCCTGCTCATCTTTTGCGGCATGATATTCGGCATTTTCCGACAAGTCTCCTTTTTCTCTTGCTTCTGCAATCGCCTTGGCAATTCTTTGTCTTTCAGTTATCTTTAAATGATCAAGCTGTTTAACTAATTTATCATATCCTTCTTTGGTCATGTAATTTATTCCTGCCATACATCTAATTTTTATATTTAAAAACGTTTAACTGTTAAAATTGGTTCAAAGTTTTTATTGTAGTAGATAAAAAAATTTAACGTTTCCAAGGTGCTAACCTTAAAAACGTTAAATCAAAAATTATACCGTAAAACGTAAATCTAAACTATATTATTATTCTTACACTGAAATTATGTGAGCCTCTGAATCTATAAGTTGCCCTGTAAGCATAATCCAAAGCAAGTTTGTTTTTATTCTTTTTGGACAATGGAACATTCACACTAAATCCTCCTGCTACTCCTGAATAAATATTGGTTTCTTCAATGGAAGCTTGTCCCAATTCATACATATACGAACCTCTCAGTATCAAAATATCTCTAAAATTGAATTCCAGTCCTGCTCCGACCTGATCAAGTGAAAAAGCATTGGAAGTATAACTGGTCATTCCTCTTAGAAACATATTATTGGAAAAATAATAATCATATGAAATACCCATATTTAATAAAGAAGGTAATTCAAATGGTGCAGCACGATGTTGAAAAGTCAATTCATAACTATTTCTTCCTTCAGGATTTTTTCCTCTGACGTTTAATGCAGAACCTCCAAATTTCATCGGGGTTCCAATATTTCTCAGTGCGATTCCAAGTTTAAAATTATCCCTGTCACCCGCTACATATTGTACTCCTGCATCGATAGCAGCACCAAATGCTGAAATATCATTTGTAGATTCACCTATTAATCTCAACAATGCTCCAACGGAGATCTTTTTTTCATAAGTATATGAATAACCAACTCCAATATGATAAAATGACGGAGAATATGTTCCCCCTGTACCTTCAGGTGCATTTTCAGTAGTTATAGGAATATCGCCGAAGTCCAGTGCTGCAAGAGAAACTCCCAATGCTCCGGATTCTCCCATTCTTACTGTTATTCCCAATGAATTGAATTGAAGATCAGAACCTTCATATAATCTTGTATTGCTCAATGCAACCATTGCTTTATCATATCCCCTTGATATTCCTGCTACATTCAAACGCATTGCAGCAACTCCAAGAATGGAAGAAGTATTTAAACCATGTAATGCCGCACTACTTGCCCACGGATTGAACAACAATTCATTGGCACCTGCTTCTCCTTGTCTGTCAGGATTACCTGCATAAGAAAAAGTACTCCCGATCAAGGCTAAAAGTATAAGATATATTTTAATATTTTTCATTTTATAAAATTTTCTCTTTTAAAATAATTGATTTTTTAAGCTTCATAAATTATAATCCAGTCGGATCAAATTCTCTATTTACTCCAAACCATTTTATAGTTCTTTCTGCTTTAAGATCATCCGAAGCAATATGAATTAAGTAAACACCACTGGCAACAGGAATACCTTTATGGTTTTTAAGATCCCAAACAAGATCTGGATATAACTGTCCATGGGATATCGCCGGATTACTTCTTCCAATTGACCTGTAATCAACACCTCTTTCATCCCTTTTGTATTCCCTGATAAATTTACCATCTATTGAATAAATAGTAACAGTACATTTACCCGGAAGATTCGTTATTTTAACCTGCTTATTGAATTGAGATGTTTCATATTCAGAATATGCATAATATGGATTAGGTACAACATTTACTTCATCCAAAGGATTATCTTTTGACAATTCTTCAACATCACCAGGTGCTTTTCCTGTGAAATCAAACAGATAAGTACCATATCCCTTTCTTTCTTTTTTCAAAAATGCATAATCATCATCAGGTACCTGATACGGATTATTGATTCTGATTTTTATTTTAACATCATTTGGTACCAATCCTTCACTATAAGGAAGCAATACTGATGTAGAATCAAAAGCAGACATCATCAATGTTGACCAGGTTATGGTTTTAAGTCCTTTCTTAGCTTTCTTATAATCTGCTTCAGCAAAAGCAGTTCTCAAATCGGCACATTCATTGTATCTCGTATTGGTAACATAAACCATGTGCATTCCTCCAAAGGCGAAATTCCAGCTAAGTACCTGTAAAGTACTGCTTTCTTCTCCCGGATATGAAATAAACGCATCATTGGAAGGATTAAACATCATATCCCTACCGGGACCTTTTCCGCTTTTAAACAATGTATCAATAGCTTCTGTTCCTCCATAAACGGAAGCCTCGCCAAAGAATATATTCAATCTTTCACCCGTCTCTACATCTACTGCATAACCGGGGAACCATCCCATACCAACACCGTCTCCGTCAGGATCCGGCAACCCGTCTTCGTCATTATCGTCTTTGCCCACAGATGGCGCTTGTCTCAATTGAAATTGTTCCGCACCACCTTCAGGTCCTGTTATTCCTTCTATTTCTCCCACTAAAACATCATACAATGAGCTATAAGACTCTTCTACAACTACGCATCTACTCCATTTGCTTTTGTCGGAAGTTAACACAATATCAACATTATTTAGATTTTCCTGCATACAGTTACCGCCGATAAAACAACTGTTTCTAAGTTTTTGCATATAATTTCTCGCTGCAGGAGAAACATAATATTCTTGTGTATTGGGAGCAAATTCAGTTAACATAAACGGTACAAAAGGAGCTTCTTTCATTAATTTGTTCAATGCTCTGTTAGGATCAATATCTTCGTCCCTTTCATCTTTCCCTGTTTTTACATAATTAGTCACATCCCATGTTTTAACTTCACCGGCATCATCAACTCTTCTACGCGTAACACCGCTATCATCTCCTATAAATACAATCCAATCCAATCCTTCAGGATCCTTATAATCCACTTTGCTACCAATAATTCCATTATTTTCATCAACATTAGAGAACACATCATCTGCCTGTGCCACAGTAACGGAAAATCCTTCTCCAAAAATAACCTGTTGATTGTAAGTATTAATCGTTGTATCTGAATTATAAGTTTTACCCGACTCAAGATCAGTCAAAACCCAATATGCTGTTTCATCCAAAATATCATCGTCCATATTATCATCAAACAACTCCAGTTTATATTGTTTGTCTTTGACTTCAAAAGGACTGAAAACTTCTACTTTAAACGGTCCTTTTCCTTCGGCATAAGTCAAATTATCAACAACATTATTTGATAATATTTCATTTTCCGCATCCTCAGTTATATCCACAAAATTATCAGCTATACCGATTCCTTCAACTCTGGTAATTTCAGGTCCTTCTTCCGGAGCTATATTCAATTTTGCATAAGCAATAGGTCGTGGAACTCCTTTATAGATTTTTACATTTCTCCTGCCCGGGAAATAAGGTTCTCTCTGTCCCGTTCCATTTGCAGGATCAAATTCTTTCCAGTTATTTGTTTCATAAGCAATTGCCATATAATAATATGTCTTATGATTTATCAAATCTTTGTTTTCCTGGGCAAATTGATCTTCCGTAATATTAATTACATGTTTCAATCCCTTATTTAAACCGGCAACTTTCTTTTCCGGAATAAAAATCTTTTCCCCCGAGCCATGCAAACTTGGATTTTCTATCTGTCTCCAGTTGTATAATGTACTTGTACCGTTTTTGATATCAGCCTGGAATACAAGCCTTGCTTTATCAAAATCATCAAGTTCCTGAGCTGAGATATCACCATTGTACAATTGATAAACCTGATATCCTTCAAATTTATAATAAAAATCATCAGTATTCTTTTTATCAATTTTTAACCCGATCTCAGTGAAATTTTCATGCGGATTGTTGGAAGTGATAGAATCATTTGATAATATCAAAACCAATTGTTTATCCAATTCCACAATATCAATATCAGGAGCATCTGGGCCGTCCTGTAATTCAAAACAATTGTCAAATAATGCCTGTGCTAATTCATCAGCTACCAACAACTCATCCAAAGGTGGTTTGGGGTATACCTGATTAGGCACCCAGGGTACTCCGATAATAAGCTCATTAACATCTCCAGGCTTCAACACAAAGGGGCCTGTTGCCTGGACAGTTCTTCTGTCAGCAAATGGCAAACCTTCTGAAGCCATACTCCATCCATTCGGATCATTCGGAGCGTCAGGGAAAACATATTTTACCGTATCATCACTTTCCGTACTATATCCTGAACCACCATAAGTGATTTTAGTACCATCTCTCCAATATCCTGTTAAATATCTGTAATACTCTTGTGCTGTTTGAGGATCTTTGGTTCCTTCAGGAGCTTCACCATCACCATTAAAATATATAAATGATGTCATTCCCAGTTCCAGAGTAGTATCTCCTGTTTCGTTTACCGCGATCGGCACCAATGTAGTATCCAACCTGATAAATGTATGGGTACTGTCATCGCTGAATATTGAATCTATTTTATAATTGAAATGTGCTAACGGTCCACGAAAATAGTCAACACCTATAATAGGAATCCTGTCACAGTAAGTATTAACACCTCTGTCGCAGGAACATCCGTCTGATCCGTCAAGAGCATCCATATTATATACATACATCAAATTGACCGGAGGAGGTACACATCCGATATAATCATCAAGGTAACATCCCAAGTCGGGATCTACCCACCAGGCAAAATAACAATCCCGAATATCCGTGATAGCCTTATTGATCAATTTATATCTTTGAAATGTCATATCATTTACCTCGTCATTAGTTGACCATGCAAATGCCTCTACCTGAACTTCCATTTGTATTTTGTCACCTTGTGATTTAGTATGGCTCTTTCCTCCACCATCATCGTTATATACCCAAAAAAACATTTCATCAGCATATACTCCGGGAGGACATTCTCCTTTTCCTTCCGGTGCTTCGATATGAATAATAGGATAATCACCGTCACAAGGATCATATTGAGTATCTTCATTTTGATCAAAAAACGGTGCCAAATCATGATTCGGAGGTAATTTGAATCCGTATTTTTCATAAAAATAAGGATTCCCTTTTGCAGGCCAGTATTTTACACCGTCCGGAATTGAATCACAATTTAATTGTTGTCCTGTTTTTATTGCTTTTTCATAAGCGATTATGTGTTTATCAATTTCATTTCCCAACACCTTAAAATGTGTATCCCAATGACTACAAATATCTTTTTCTGTTGTTCCATTTTCATCCAAAGGACCCGTAAAAAAATCATAATGAGATTTATCTCTATAATCAGATGCAGCTATTTTCAAATTACCCGCAGGATCAATTCCGCCAATCCATACAGCTCCCGAATAAAGAGAAGAAACTTCTTCTTCAGAATTATCTTTCTTTGGAACAATATATCTTCCTTTGGAATTTTCTGTCCATGTATCACCTCCTGTTGTCAAAATAGCTCTAACATTGTTGATATTTTGGTAAAATTTATCAGTAGGCTGATCACAGGTTTCTCTGAGAGAAATCTGCGTCGAAACTTCTTTTTTTCTGTCTTTTTTATTTTTGGGGTCATAAATATGTGCAAATCCTGCCTGCCATATAAAAACCGCAATAAATGTTAATATTAAATTTTTCATTTTTTATCAGTTAGATTATAAAAATTCTATAATTAATGTCTATTTTCAATGTTCAATAAATAATTATAAATTGAACATTAATCCCAAATAAATTCTCCTTGGCCTTGAATAATGACCAGGTGCAAGCATTCTCCAACTATACATATCATAAAAATTATCCAATGGTTTTCCCTGATCAACGATTTTACTAATCCGGTTTTGCCCGAACTGTGATAAAAGATAACCATCATCAGCAGGGTCTCCTGTATAACTGTAAACTCCAAGAACATTTTTGGTATTAAGCAGATTTTCGATTCTTAGATATACATTTGCTCTTAGTTTATTTTTTATTTTAAATGATTTATCAGCTTTTAGACTAACTTCAAAATACCAGGGTTTTCTGGCACCATTGATAGCTCCTATATATCCTGAGCCACCAAAAGCGACCGGTTGTGAAGCTTTGGTATAAGGTCTTCCTGATACCGCATTTGTCTGTATATTGACTCCTGCATTTTCAAAAATTCTAAAACCGAATAATTCAGGACCGTTATAAAGTTTTCCTGAAAAATATCTGTAATCAACTACTAAGGAAAGTCTGTGTCTTTCATCGGTATTGGTAGGATAAAGGTTCCTGATAATACCTCTATTACTCAAACCGGCTGCTGAATTGGCATTAGAACCTGTTCCAAATGCAAATTGCAATGTGTATGCCAACTGAAATTCAAGATTACCTTTTCTTCTGAAATCATAGGTAAAAGAAAATCCTTTGACCGTACCGTAATCCAGATTGCCATAACTATTGTATCTTGAAATACCCGGAACAAAAATATAAGGTCTTATCCTGATCATATCCCTTTGTTCACGATAATATGCCTGTATCTTTAATGCTGAATTATTAGTTAATTTTTGCTGGAATCCAACCTCATAATCAATAGTCTTTTCAGGCTTCAGATTAGGATTATTATAAGTTGCATTACTTGTAGACTCAAAATAATAATATTGAATCGGTGTCATTATAACATTTCCGGCTGAAGGTCTTTGTACCAATACATCATAGTGTGCAAAGAAACCTGCATTATCAGAAATAGGAAATGAGAATGCTATCCTTGGCATAAAATTAACCTGCGGAGTATAATCTTCAAAAGAAATATCCGGATTGTAATATTTACTTTGAATATTTCTCAGACTATCTGTTCTTTCTTTATAATATGGTGTTACAAGCCCTCCTTTAAATATCAAACTACCTGAAGTAGCTGTTCCGTTAGTCTGATACCACTGATCCCCTTTTCTGTAACCTATAACTTTATCAGATCCTTCTTCCGCAACATAAACCTTATAATCATCACCAACAGATTCCGGTCTGATTTTTTCCGGATGAGATGCATAAAAATCTTTGGCCGTTTCAATTTCATACAATGAATAAGGGTCTTTCAATACTTTGGTATTTGCATCAAAATAATCTACTCTGGCTCCGATTCTCATAATGATATCTTTGAAAGAGAATTTGTCCTGAATAAATATACCTCCATATAGAGGATTGTATGCAGGTGACCAAAAATCTTGTCTTCCCTGACCTGAGAAAAAGTCCTTGAACTTAACATCCGTATTCAATTTATTCCCAAGATAATCATATCCATAATAATACAACAACCCCTTATCATTAACTTCTTTACCCGAAAACATGTCAAGTCTTAGATCATCAGGTCCAAATTCACCATCAACATTAACATAATCATGTTCATTTTTCCCAAGAAATTCTCTCACTTTTCTATAAAATCTGGAATCTTCATTTCTGTTCAATTTTGTATTGTATTTTAAAAATTCATACGTTTCACCATTGATAGGTATATTAATAGTTCCGACTATATCAGTTGTATCAAGACCTACGATCCAGACATTTTGTTGTTCTCTGGCTAATTCCCATAATCCTCTGGGAGCAAAATTCCAATATCTATTTATTCTCATTTCTCCTACAAATCCCAATTCAATGCTATGTCTCCCTTTTTTACTTCCGTTGGGTAAAAAATCAAATCCCGTCGAAATATTTATACTATATCTTTCACTTTCACTTTTACTGGATCTGTTGTAAACCTGTCCTACATTTGAATACAGGTCATCCCAAATCACATTAAAGTTGTTGTCTAATCTACCATTTTGATTATTATACTTTGACAATGCAGGATTTATTTCATCATTCGCTTTAAAAGGAGAAAACTGTTGATTATACCCTACAAAATCCCATGGTTGACCATTGATCCAAATAACGCCGCGACCATGCCAGGTTGCTGTATCGACAATATTAGGTGCAGGTTGAAGTGTCATATCCTGACTACCGAAATATCCGTATCTGGAAAATTTGTCTCCATGTCTGTAGTCACTGGTAGACCCTTCATATTTTTCATATCCGGCTCTTATAGTATAATAAGCATTTCTTACCATAGTTCCGGATTTTTTTTCAGATTCATTGTTATTCACATTATAACCCTGTTTTCCTATTTTATGTCTCAATCTGACATTAACTCTGTATCTTGAGGAATTGGAATATGGGTTGTTAGTATAGTTCAACAATCCCCATGAAGTACTGGGTGTGAATCTGTCTTTTCCCTTGTGATAACTTCCTGATAAAGAAACATCGATATTCTTTGAAAAACGCGTATCCAATTTACCATTTAAATCCAATGAAGTATTATCTTCATTTGGAGCGGAATTAATTTTGCCTCCAATATCATCATTGGATAAAAATAATCCTGAAGGAACTATCGTCTTTTTATATTTCACTATTGGTTTTTGTTCCAATTCTGAAATAACGGATTCCGGCATCCTGTATAATCCAACAGCTGAAGGATTATCATCTTTTAAATATCTGTACTGACCGGAAAGTCTGAAACCCAATACTGTTCTTCCTTTTTTCTTCAGAATAGGGCCTGATAAATAGCCACTGGCAAGATTATATCCGTATGGATCTAAATACTGGGATGTTTCCAATTCAGCACCTCCTGAAAATCTTTGTGACGGACCTTTGGTTGTAATAGAAATCAATCCACCGGTAGCATCACCATATTTGGCTGCAAGACCACCTGTGATAACCTGCATTTGTTCAATATCAGATTGTGGAACCAGACCTATCACCCTTATTCCATCTACATAATATGCAGTAGCATTGGTCCTTCCTCCTCTGATAGACACAGAACCTCCGTCAATAGTAGAAACTCCGGCAGTTGTCGCAGCTATCGCCGTAACATCTTTTGTCGGCAGGTTTTGAATTTTCTCAGCAGTAACTGTTCCTCCCGTAGTAGTATTGTCAATATCAATAAGCGGTGCTTTATATTCTGTAATAACCACTGTTTTAAGAACTTTACCTTCAATTGATAATTCAAATTTTAATCTTAAAACTTTTCCTGCTTTCATTACCACACCGGTTTTTCTCTCTGATGTGTAACTAACAAAACTTGCTTCAACATCATAAGTACCGGGATCAATATTAGTAATCAAAAAGTTACCATCCAAATCCGTTTGAGTACCGGTAATCAACGTTGAATCCTTGTATAGCTTGACATATGCAAAATCAAGCGGAGTTCCTTTATCTTTATCTATCACACTTCCCTCAAGACTGGCTTGAGCTGTGACAGATAAGATTCCAAAAAATAAAAAAGCTAAAATTAGTGTAAAACTTTTTTTCATATCACCAAGTTTATTATTAATGTAATTGTTGTAACTACCCGGAAATGGTTCATTTTAGATCCTAAAATACCAGTCTGAGTAGTTATTAATTTTTGTAAATACTCATGTAGTATATATTTGATTGAAAAAACAATTTTTCATTTCAAAAACGCTCTGTCAGAGTAGTTACTATCTTTTTACTGTTTTAAAAAGTGCACAATATTAATCAATTTTTTTATATTAATTCACAATAGTTTACTAAAAATTTTTACTATTGACATCTATTTTTATTTAAAAAATACCATAAATAATTTTACAGATAAAATATACTTTATTTAAAAACTAATATTTCAATACTTTATAAAGTACAATTTTTTATAATTTTTTCATAGGAATATTTTGCTATCTTTTCTCTGGATTCTACCGTCCATCCTGCAATATGCGGAGTAACAATAACATTTTCCATAGAAAACAATTTATTGTACAGGAGCTTTTCTTCTTCATTGTAAGTCCATGGTTTTTCATTTTCCAAAACATCCAATGCCGCTCCTTTGACCTTTCCGGATTCAAGTCCATTAACCAAATCCTTTGTATCTATTATCTTCCCTCTCGATGTGTTTATTAAATAAATATCTTTCCTGAATTTATTTATAAATCTTTTATCAACAAGGTATTTTGTTTCCTCAGTCAGGGGAATATGAAAACTCACAATATCACATTCTTCAAACAAACGATTCATCCCCGTTTCCCTGACATAACGAAACTGTTCCTGAAAACGCTGCTTATATTTGTCATAAACCAAAATATTAAGATTAAAACATTTCAATTTTTCGGCAAAACTTGTACCTGTATTTCCAAAACCTATGATCCCTATCGTTTTACCTTCGATCTCAATTCCTCTGTTTTTTTCTCTGTTCCATTGAAAATTCCTGACTTCAACATTGCCTGGAACTATATTGTTCAACATAGCCAAAAGTAACCCCAAAGCATGTTCCGCAACTGCATTTCTGTTGCCTTCGGGAGTTCTTTCCACTATGATGTTTTTTTTGTGAGCGTATTCCAGATCAATGATGTCCAAACCCGAACCGAGCCTGACGATCAATTTGAGTTTTTTTGCTTTATCAAGCATTTTTTTATTCATCACAGTTTTCGTATTGATGACTATTGCACAAAAATCTTCAATTATGTTATAAACTTCATTCCATTTTATTTGAGGCAAATATGCTACATCGTATCCGGATTTTTCCAGATTTTCAATCAATAGCGGATGAACATTATCTGTTATTAAAATTTTCATTTTTATAATTTATTCAAAATGCTTGATTTTTAATCATCGAAGCCTACATGTAGGCGATTATAGTTTATTCAAGTTCTCATTTTGTCACTATTTTTGTTTGCTTTGCCACAAAAATACCGCCAAAATGACTATGTGGTTGCGCTTTATGGCCTCTGTTCTATTCTTCTTAAGCCGTCAGCTAAAGAGCCTGTGTGAAAACACCCTCAAAATGATTTTCATTGATTTATTTGCCCCAACCCCTAAAGGGTAAATCATTGAAAATCAACTAGGACAGCTAATGAGTATGTCTCTGATAAATTTGGAAAAACAATTTTCACACAGTCTGTAAAGCAGACGACAATCCACTCATCAAATAGCACTCTAAATAATTGATAATCATAATATTTTATCACATCGCCACTTTTAAAATCGGTATTCGTTTAACCCGTTGAATGAAATTCTACGGGGTTAATCGATATTCGACATTCAAAATACCAAAACACCTCCAAAAACCTGCCCTTGCACCACCCTCCAGGCAAAAGGTCTCTGACCTCTTTGCAAGCGACCAGCAAATCTCCAAACCTTATAACCTTATAACTCCCTTCTTTCTACCCTTTTTCCCGATTCCCTTTTCAAACACCGGCTTCAAAATCACTTCCCTTTGGTCGTGCTTTTGAGTCCTAAATCGCAGTTTTATATCTTCCAATCA
>JALVEG010000204.1 GCA_027031145.1 Saprospiraceae bacterium
TCACCATTAATTCCTTTCTCCCGTATAATAGCGGCTTTTATTTTTCTTTCTCCATTTGTAACCAATCCCAACGAAGAAAGATTTCCTGCAAAATTTTCCGGAAATTTATATTTTAAAGGTTGTTTTTTATAATTATCATAACGTTTTTTTGCCAAAGACGGAGGTGTTTGCCTTGAATCCAGCAAATATGATGTTTTGTACCAAATATCCCGGTATTTTTCAACATTGAAATTATAATTTGTATCCTTTGACTTTATTTTCACTACACCTTCATCAGTAATTTCTCCCAAATCTATGAATTTAATATCATTTTCATTGAGGATATTTTCAACTTTCTCAAGATCATCTACCTGAATGATAATTCCGGGATTTTCACTGAATAAGAATTTAATGATATCTTCATTTATTGTTGAAATATCCAAATCCATACCCAGACCTTCTGCAGAAAATGTCATTTCCATTAAAGTTGTGATCTTTCCTCCTGCACTGATATCATGCCCTGCCAATATCAAATTTCTATCGATTAACAATTGAATAGTATTGAATGCTTTGACAAAATATTTAGCATCTTTTACAGTAGCAGCATTATTACCTAACTTACCCAACAAAACAGAAAAAGATGTTCCGTCAATTGTACTTTCCATTACTGAAAGATCAATATATAATATCCTTGATCCAGGCTCATTTTTCAAAACAGGTTCAACCGCTTTTTTTACATCTGTTACTTCTCCCACAGCTGATACTATCACCGTACCCGGAGAATATACGACATCACCGTCAGGATATTTTTGCTTCATGGATAAACTATCCTTTCCCGTAGGGATATTTATTCCAAGTTCTATAGCAAAATCGCTTATCGCTTTCACAGCTTTATACAACCTGGCATCTTCACCTGGATTTTTTGCAGGCCACATCCAATTGGCACTCAAAGATATTCCTTTTATCCCATCGAATATAGGTGCCCAAATTATATTGGTCAATGCTTCTGCAACTGACAATACCGAACCAGCATCAGGATCGATCAATGCAGAAATTGAAGCATGTCCCAGTGAACTTGCAATTCCCGATTTCCCTTCAAAATCCAAAGTCGTAACTCCCAGATTGTTCATAGGCAAATGATAGATACCTGCATTTTGTTGCATTGCTACCCTGCCGGTAACAGATCTGTCAACTTTATTTGTCAACCAGTCTTTACATGCAACCGCTTCCATTTGCAAAATATCTTTAACATAATCATAGATCAAATCCATATTGTATTCAGGAGTTTCAAACCTTTGCTCCAAAGTATTATCTTTCAATACAGATTTGGGTGGATTTCCAAATAAGTCAAGTAAATCAAGATCAAATGGAATTTTGCCTGTTTTCGAATCTATAAATTCAAGTTTCATATCCCCTGTAGTCTTTCCCACTTCATACATTGGAGCTCTTTCTCTCGCGGAAATATTTTCAAGAAGAGTCAGATCATCATCTTTCAACAAAAGTCCCATTCTTTCCTGTGATTCATTACCCAAAATTTCCTTGTATGACAGAGTCTTGTCACCAACCGGCAATTTATTTATATCTATATTACCTCCTGATGTTTCCACTAATTCCGATAAAGCATTCAGATGCCCACCTGCTCCATGATCATGAATGGAAACTATAGGATTTTTATCCATTTCAGCAAGTGCTCTTATCGCATTGTAAACCATCTTCTGCATTTCAGGATTTGATCTCTGCACTGCATTAAGTTCAATCGCATTTGTATATTCTCCGGTGGCAACAGAAGATACTGCTCCTCCTCCCATACCGATACGGTAATTATCTCCTCCCATCACAATTACATTTTCATCTTTTACAGCATCGTCTTTATGACTGTCTTGTGCCTTAGCATACCCTACTCCACCTGCAAGCATAATAACTTTGTCGTATCCGTATTTTTTATCATTTGCAAAATATTCAAAGGTCAAAACACTTCCATTAATCAGGGGCTGACCAAATTTATTGCCAAAATCACTTGCTCCATTTGATGCCTTGATCAATAATTCAATAGGATCATGATACAACCATTTTCTCGGTTCGGTATATTTTTCCCATGGCCTGCCTTCCTCAAGTCTGGTAAAAGAAGTCATATAAACAGCTGAACCGGTAAGAGGAAAACTTCCTTTGCCTCCTGCCATCCTGTCCCTTATCTCACCTCCGGATCCTGTAGCAGCTCCATTGAATGGCTCTACAGTAGTTGGAAAATTATGGGTTTCAGCTTTTATAGAAATAACAGAATCTATTTCTTTTACTGAAAATGATGCAGGAACATCCGGTTTAATAGGAGCGAATTGTTTGATTTTCGGACCTTTTACAAATGCTACATTATCTGAATAAGCTGAGACTATCCTGTTATGATTTTCATTAGATGTTTTACGTATCAACTGAAACAAAGTCAAAGCTTGCTCTTCTCCGTCTATTATAAAAACTCCGTTAAAGATCTTGTGTCTGCAATGTTCGGAATTAACCTGTGAAAATCCAAAGATCTCAGTATCTGTCAACTTTCTACCTAGCCTTGAACTCAGATCATCAAGATATTTGATTTCTTCAGGGGATAATGCCAATCCTTCTTCAATGTTATATGAAGTTATATCATCTATATATTTTATGGGTTCCGGTTTTTTGTCAATATTCAATGAACTTTCGTCAAGTCCGGCATATTTTTGGTTTATCATACTGTCAAAAGGGAAATCACTATTATCAGGATAGAACTTTTCTATTCTTGTTATTCCTTTTATTCCCATATTTTGGGTTATTTCAACAGCATTGGTACTCCACGGGGTTATCATTTCTTTTCTAGGCCCGATGAACTGCCCTGATATAGAGTTTTCTTCTATCAGTTCTTTATTGTTAAAAAGCCAATTAAGTTTTTGAATATCATCAGTATCCAATTCAATATTGGTTTTTACAAAATAGACCAGTTTTGTTTTATCTCCAAAAAAGTAATGCATATAATAAATTTTTTTTCATTAAATTTCAAATTCAATATTTTAAGTACCTTTTCTTTTTGTCACTATTTTTATTTGCTTCGCCACAAAAATACCACCATAATAATTGTGTGATTTCGCTTAATCGATTCTACCATCCCGCAGTACTACGGTATCGCCTCTGACGAGGCTTTTTTATTTGCCACAATATAAATTAGAATCTCCCAACTTCTAAAATCGATATTTCGCGTGCCCTGTAGCTTTAGCGTATCGGGGTTAATCGATATTCGACATTCTGTGAAATTCATGCTATATCAATTTTTCTTTTTTGTTACTTTTGCCCCAGCCCTCCCAAAGGGATAAATAAAGGGAGAAGTAACAAAAAAGAAAAATTCCTTCCACCTATACAAACCTTCCCTTGAAGCACTCTCCAAGCAAAAGTTTACCCCGTAATGAAATGTTCTGGGGGTCTCCCGACCTTTTTGCAAACTACCTGCAAAAAAATAAAATACAAAAACCTCAAAACATATCCTCTGTCAAATAAATTTGACAGTCCAATCCTCCCGTTCAAAAAACAAGGAACACCAAATAAAAAAACAATCTCCTGATAAGCGTGCGTCTTTGATCCCCCTTTTATTGTTTAATGTTTTGTCATGATTTTTGAAAAATCAAAAATCCCGCCAAAACTAACTTGGTTCAATATTCTTTTCTACCATCGCGCTGTACAACGGGATCACCCCTACGGGGTTTTTTATTCACTCCTGATAAGCGAGTGTCTCTGACCTTCGCTTTCAGAACTTCAGAACCTTTAAATCTCCATGTTTTCTGTCAAATAAATTTGACAGTCCGATCTTTCGGACTTAAAAAAACCACTCTTCCGCTTTCTTTCTACAAAAAAAGGGGCAAAAAGCCCCTTTCTATAAATTTATATTTCAGGATAGAGAGGGAATTTTTCCATATATTTATTCACCTCTTCCTTTATCGCATTTATTTTTGTATCATTATCATGATTTACTATCACATCATCTATCCATTCCACTATTT
>JALVEG010000205.1 GCA_027031145.1 Saprospiraceae bacterium
TGGTTGTGATAGCAGGTGTACCTACACGCATACCGGATGTTACAAACGGGCTCTGATCATCAAACGGAACCATATTCTTATTTACAGTGATATCCGCTTTTATCAAGGCATTTTCAGTATCCTTTCCTGTGATATTTTTAGATCTCAGATCTATCAGCATCAAATGATTATCGGTTCCTCCACTTATTATATCATATCCTTTATCAACAAATGCTTCAGCCATTGCCTGGGCATTTTTGATAACCTGCTTTGTATATTCCTTGTATTTATCTGTCAATGCTTCTGCAAATGCAACCGCTTTAGCTGCAATAACATGTTCAAGTGGACCTCCCTGCGTTCCGGGGAAAACAGCACTGTTCAAAACAGCTGACATCTTCAGAGGATTTCCTTTTTTTGTTAATCTTCCCCAGGGATTATCAAAATTTTCTCCCATCATAATAATTCCACCTCTTGGACCTCTTAGTGTCTTATGAGTAGTGGAAGTAACAATATGTGCATATTTCAACGGATCATTAAGATGTCCTGTTGCTATCAATCCGGCAGGATGTGCTATATCTGCCATCAACAAGGCGCCAACTTCATCTGCTATTTCTCTGAAACGTTTAAAATCCCAATCCCTCGAATAAGCTGAAGCTCCGGCAATAATCAGTTTAGGTTTTTCTTTTCTTGCGGTTTCTGCCACTTTATCCATATCTATAACTCCTGTTTCCCTTTCTACTCCATAAAATACAGCATTGAAATATTTACCTGAAAAATTTACAGGAGATCCATGAGTAAGATGACCTCCATGAGATAGATTAAAACCTAAAATCGTATCTCCCGGCTTCAAAATACCAATATATACCGCTGAATTAGCCTGTGCACCGGAATGTGGCTGCACATTGGCATAAGCTGCACCAAATAATTCTTTAAGTCTGTCTATCGCCAACTGCTCTATTTCATCAACAAATTCACAACCGCCATAATATCTTCTTCTAGGATATCCCTCTGCATATTTATTTGTCAATACACTGCCCATTGCATTGAGGACATTTTCACTAACGAAATTCTCTGAAGCGATCAATTCAACGCCTGTTCTTTGTCTGTTAAATTCCTTTCTTATGAGGTCAAAAACCAAATCTCTCTTCATGTCTTTATTATTTATTGAAATAAAGCTACAAAAGTAATAATTAGATATTAAAAAAGAAATTAATGTATGGAATATTTACGGGAGTTTAGAAAAAATATAGATGATAAAACTAAGAATCCATGCTTTTTTTTTGTCATGATTTTTGAAAAATTCAAAAATCCCGCCAAAACCGACTTGGTTCAATATTCTTTTCTACTATAATTTCACCCCTACGGGGTTCTGCATTTTTTTTCAATCCTGCTATCGCTGTATGAAAGGATTGGTTCCGACAAGTTTTTCGAACCTATTCTCCCCATGTGAAATATTCATTACTAAATTTCACAATTGTAACTATTCAGGTATTAAAAATAGGGCTAAAGCCCATAAGTTACACAAATTCTATAAACCGTCAGCTTTACAGACGGTGTGAAAACCCCTCCAAATGATTTTCAATGATTTATTTGCCCCAACCCCTAAAGGGTAAATCATTGAAAATCAACTAGGATAGCAAATGACTATGTCTCTAATTAATTTGGTAAACCAATTTTCACACAGTCTGTTTAGCTGACGGAGATTGATAAATCCTGAGATTTAGGGCTTTAGCCCGATAACAAACAACCTGAGTATTTACTCACAAGTCATGTCACAGAGATATTTCTGTCCTTTTTAGTACATATAATATTGTTTTTTATACATATTATATAAAAAAATATGTGTTTTTATCGAAATTAGATAATTTTCAATGATTTCATTAGCTTAATTTTGCAATTGTAAACATTATTAATTAACCAAAGGGTTTTTTAAGATGTATTGAGGATAAGCCGGAATTGAGGAATTCCGGCTTTTTTATGCACTTCTTTTTCTTTTAATGATAATATTCCATAATGCCTTAAAAAAATATTTGATATCAGTCCAATAGGGGTGTTTTAATTTTTCCTGAAGATATTCTCTTTCTGCCTTTTGAACCTCTTCCAAACTGCTTTTTCTATTAAGGGCAACATAAGGCGGGATGCAACCGGGTTTTTGGGTAAGCCTAAGTTTTTGCAAATCTTCAGGGATATCCTGAAAATATCTTTTTCCAACGGGTCTTATTCCCACTAATTTCATTTCACCTTTCAATACATTTATCAACTGAGGTAATTCATCAATCCAAAATTTCCTGATAAATTTAGCATAAGGAGTCAGTCGAAAATCATTTGCAGGTTTACCTGATTCAGCATAACCGTGGATTTTCAAAATATAATCTTGTAAATACTCTGCATAAGGATGCATTGTACGAAGCTTATAAACTTTAATGATTTTACCATTTTTCCCTAATCTTGGCATACTATATATAGGTCCATAACTGGGATTCATATCATAATAAGGTTCACCAACTTTTCTTGCAACAAAGTAAGTATAATTGTCAATAACCTTATAATCAACAATATCAAATCCACAAGAGACTAATCTCCCAAGCGTCTCAGCTTTAGATAATAATCTATTCCTCCCTCTGGTAATAAAAAAATATATCTTTTTTAACCCCCACACTTTTGGGAAAATACGCATAAAAACAAACTCTAGGAAAAAATAAATACTTTTAATAACAGGCCATTTATTTATTTTCTTTCTTTGGCGTCTTTGTGAAAAAGTTTCAACATTTCCGATAAAAATATCTTCTTTTTGGAGTTTATTATTTACCGCTTCAAAAAACTTATTAATATATCGGATATCATTTATTCTTTGCAAATTCACAAAAGCATCTATATCCCCATAATGACTTTGAATATTGAAAGGAGTGGTTGTAGAAAGTACCAGGGTTAATTCAGAATACAGGTCAACAAACTTAGAGCAATAATCTTTTACTTCATCGCTAATTGATGCCAAGTTATCATAAATATCCCTGTTATTTTTTTTTTCTTTTCGCAAAACCTTAACTTTTACACCAAAAGTACAATGCTTTATTCAAATATACTAATTATATTAAATTAATCTTATTTTTTTATATAAAATTTCAATTATTTTGAATTCCTATTTATTTATTGAAATATTAAATTGTTTGGATTTTGACGATTGTCATATATTCTTAAAATTTCAATTTTGTCCTTATTTACCATATAATACAAAGAATTATGTTTTGTGATAACACACTTCCTTATATTGTTTGTTTGATTTATAATTGGAAATTGTGATGGATTCTTAGATATTTGGAAGATCAGTTGATCTAATATATCAATAAATTTATTAACAATTTAACACTCCAATTCTCATATAAATATTCAAGTATGTTAGAGAAATCATTTTCTGCAAGTTCTGACCAGATAATTTGCATAATATTTTAATTAAAATCAGGCATTTTTATATTTATTTCTAAATTTAGAAATTACATTATCATGAGATATTGTCTTGCCTGAATCAATTTCTTCAATAGCATTAAAAATACCATTCTTTTGTTCTTCAGACATAGAATTCCATTCTTCTTCTATATCCCTGTTCCCGTTAATATAGTTAACTATAATACCGTATATCTCTTTAAGTTTTTTTTGTTCCAAAGAATCAATTTTTTCAAATAACGACAACTTGATTTCAGCCAAATTCATAATAATTTATTTTAAAAAATACTTAACATATTAACAAAATTACAAAAATAATTGTTCCAATCAGGAAAATATAAGCATTTCTTACTTTTTCAGCAAGAGGTGAGGACAACCCTGTACATTATCATTACAAGGTTCACCCCGTTGGATAGATTATCCAACGGGGTAAACTTTGCCTGGGAGAAAGCCTTTCAAAAAATACAGGTGCTGACGAAAGGGAGATTGCCACGCTATCGCTCGCAAATTCGTAGCTTTTTTAACCAGTAGTGGTATTTTGGTGGTCTAATAAAAGGATTGTGGTAATTTTGAAACAGGATTCTGCGAGCGCAGCCTGGCAGTCTTTTTTTCTGATAAGCGAATGTCTCCTACTTCACTTTTTTTGCAACGCTGCCTCCCCCTGTGAAACACTCCGTTAGTTTCACGGGGTAAACAGCCTCCCGTTTCTCCACGTGTGTTACATCGAGCTTGTCGAGATGTTCCGAAACCGGAGTAGCTTTTTTGCAACGCCGCCCTCTGGCTCCCTGTTTCTTCACTCCGTTACGAAACCGGGAGAACCCCAACCCGCACTAATCCCAAGGGAAATCTCGGGTTGCTACATCCCCCTATCATTTTTCGTAACAAAGTGGAGAAAAATTATAAGGGGGAGCGTAGAGCATTCGTGGGATGCGAGAGGCTTGCCCTGTGAAATTCATTTATGAATATTTCACAGGGGGGTTGCTGTGCAAAAAAAAGTATAAATTCTTTTCTGGCAACGCTGCCTCCCAGCCTCCTAAAGGAGGTGCATCCACCCGCAAATTCTCTTTTTATTAGAAAAAGACTGCTTTTAATCGGCAAGAGGTGAGGACACCTTTGCCTTGGAGAAAGTTTCTAAAAAAACGCAGGTTCTGACGGAAGGGAGATTGCCACGCTCTCCCGATATCCATCGGGATCGCTCGCAAATTCCTAGATCTTTTAAACGGTGATGGTACTTTATTGGAAATTATAAAAGGATCGTGGTATTTTTGAAACAGGAATAAAAACGATGCAGGTAATTCTGAAACAGGATTCTGCGAGCGACTTGTCCGTCCACTGACGGAAGCGTAGCAGTCTTGTATCGCTTAGGTGTATGTTTTTTAAAACGCTCGTCCTGACAGAAGGGAGATTGCCACGCTTCCCGCTAAAGCTGGACAGGCAATTCATTGTTCGCAAATTCATGGCTCTTTTATCCGGTAGTGACATTTCAATAACTACAATGAGTCAATAAATTCCTTGAAATACAATATTCGTTTGCTATTGTTTTTATTAAAAAGCAAATGTTCAAAATCTTTGGTTTTTTTGTCCAAATCAACTGTTTGAAGCATATTATAAACTGCAAGTTTTAATTCATCTATGTTTTTAATACCTGATTTTTTATTTAGAAAATCAAAATCTGGTATTGATTGAGATAATAAAAAGATAACATCATAAAAATCCCTTCCTTTTTGTCTGAAAAGCATAGCTGATACTTTCATTGCAGTTAAAACTTCATCGGAAGGCACCGGAAAGGGGAAAAACAATCCACAACCTTTTATATTTCTTATTTCCCTTGGGTATTCAATTTGTTGATCTTGGCTATCGATTTTAATCAAAAATCGTTCTTCCCGGTGACCACTGAGCCCTACGTCAAATAAAAACTCAGGAAAATAAATATTTCTGCGAAATGCTTTTAACTTTTCATCATTTTTATCTCTAATCTCAACCTTGTAACCGTTTCTTTTTAAATATACGACTACATCATTTGTAATCTCATAAAAATCTTCTTTAGATAAGTTCTTACAATCAAAATCCAGATCTTCGGAAAATCTGTCTATTCCTTTTATCAAGCGCAAATTTGTTCCCCCGATAAAGGTTAATTTCTGGACATAAGATTTATTTGATAAATAATCCAGTATCAACAATTGTATATATTCCTTCAACATATATTTGTAATAAACAGGATTATCCTGAAGAAATAGAGGAAAAAACCTTTTTATTTGATCAATTTGTATCATAAATCATAAGCTTTAATGAACTTTCTTGTACGTTTATCCAATGCTTTATTTTTAAATCTAGCAGAATATTCTTTTAGTAATTTCAAATCAAATTCGTTATTTAGAAAGTATTCGTCAAAACGCAATTCTTTTATCTCTTTTTCATTGTTATAAAAAGGATAAAGATAAAGCAAATCCAATATGGCTTTTTCAGGTTTTGCCAATTTGATTTCAATATTCTCCGAAGATTTTTTTAAATCATAACCAAAAAACAAGTCTTCTTTGACAGATTTATATACAAAATTACCAAATTCATTTTCAAATGTAGCTGTTTTCAAAGAAGTAATACTAGTCATATCCAAAACGGCTTCGGGTATAAGTCCATAAAACCCCAAAGCTGTATGCAAACTAATATAAGAAGGACTGTATATCTTATTAGCAAAATAATAGATATAACCGGTTTTTTGTTTATATTCAGGAAAAGTATATAGCCCTTTCCTCAATCTGATAAGCCACCTTTTTTTGACCCAACGGGTTAAATTATTGCGATCAAAACCAGAAAATACAGTGTTTACCTGCTGATTGGTAAAGCAACCAAATCTATACATTTTTTGTTTAAATAACAGATATTTCATACTAAACAAACAAGAGAACCTTTCATTTTGTTTCTGTTTTGCATTAAAAATGATGCATTATGGAAATATAATCCCAAATCAATGATTTTATAATAATTTACAGGAAGACTTAAAGGAGAGGGAAGGTAGCCACTAGCGGGATTGCCCAAGAGAAAGTTTTTTAAAAAACGCTCGTCCTTACGGAAGGGAGATTGCCACGCTATCGCTCGCAAATTCGTGGCTCTTTTAACCGGTGTTGGTATTTTCAGGAAACGATAAAAGATTGTAGTTTTTTTGAAACAAAAGCAAAAACGAGGTTGGTATTAAAACCCATCCCCCCGATGAAATACTTCGTTGATTTCATGGGGCAAGCCGACCCTTCCCTTAGCAAGGGAAGGGAGTAGTGCAAGCGTTTTGTCGGTTGAGCAATTTTTGAACATTATTGATGGCTTTTTGTTGATAAATTCAAAAAATACAGGTACTGACGGAAGGGAGATAGCCACGCTATCGCACGCAAATTCGTAGCTTTTTTAACCAGTAGTGGTATTTTGGGGGTCTAATAAAAGGATTGTGGTAATTTTGAAACAGGATTCTGCGAGCGCAGCGTGGCAGTCTTTTTTTCTGATAAGTGAATGTTGCTGACCCAGCTTTTTTGCAACGCTGCCTCCCCCCTTCCCGCTGTTTAGCGGGACAAGCTCTGTTTCTCCACGTGTGTTATATCGAGCTTGTCGAGATGTTCCGAAACCGGAGTAGCCGCCAACCCGCACTTATCTCACCTAGGAATAGCGGGTTGCTACATCCCCCTGTCGTTTTACGTAACGCAGTGGAGTAAAACTACAAGGGGGAGCGCAGTGCATTCGTAGGATGCCAGAGGCTTGCCCTGTGAAATTCATTTATGAATATTTCACAGGGGGGTTGCTGGGTAAAAAAAAGCATAAATTTTCCGGCAAGAGGTGATGGATGAGAGGTGATGGACTTAGGGACTAGGTATAATTCATTATTCCAAAATAAACTTCCAAGCGGGAACAACAATTGCATGCATTTTATCCTTTACAAAATAATCTTCCTGATCAAAAGTAACAATAATGCCTTCACTTAGATTAGTCTCTTTCATCGCTTCCCATAATCCGTCCAATTCCCTTTTAATATTATCAGGTGTCAATTTATAGCATACTTGTATAGCTTTGGTTACTTTTCCTTTTTCATAGATTAAAAAATCACATTCATTTCTTTCAGAAAAATAAAATATATTCTTATATTTTTTCCTAAGATGAATAAATATTAAATTTTCAAATTTTCGTCCAATATCCTCACTAAAAGATAAAGATAATGCATTTGCCAATCCACTATCAATTGTATAAATTTTATGAGGATTGTATATTTGCTTCTTTAATGAATAACTAAATTTTGGAATAACAAACAAAAGATAGCTATCTTCAAAAAAGGAAATATAATCAATTATAGTATTGGAAGAACCAAGAGAGAATAATTTTTTAAGTTTATTATATGAAAAAAGCTTACCGCTGTTTGTTATAAGATATAAAAGAATTTGCTTTAATAATTTATAGTGCTTTATTCCATGCCGAACAGCTATATCCCTGTATAGTATATCGTCACAAAGTCTATACAAAATTTCCTGATCTTTATACTTAAGAAATTCCGGAAATCCTCCATCGTTTATATATTTTTCAAATGACAGACCACTTTCTTCCAAGTCAAAAAACCTAAGATATTCATTGAAAGAAAAAGGAAACAATTCATAATCAAGATGTCTGCCTGTTAGTCTGGTCCCCAATTCTTTACTCAAAAGAGAGGCGTTGGAACCCGAAATTAATATTTTTCTTCCCTGATCATGTTGAGCTCTTATAAATATTTCCCAACCCGGTATATTTTGAATTTCATCAAATACATAATAAGAATCTTCTCCCTCCTGCATAAATACATTATGTAATTTTTCGAAATCATTAAACTCAAATGAAACTAACCGGGGATCTTCAAAATTAAGAAAACAAGCATTATTGATCCTTTTCTTAATAAGTTGTTTTAACAAAGTGCTTTTACCACTTCTTCTTATACCGGTAATTATAGTAACAAAATCCGTATCTAAACGAATTTCATTCAATGATTCCCGTTCCAATCCAAACTCTTTTTTCTCAAAAAATTCTTTTTGAGATAAATATACATCCTCAATAACAGATTTCAATATCATAAATCCATAGTTTTCATTGCAAATATACGATATTTTTCATTGTAAATGAAATATTTTGATATGTTTTTACAGACTAAACCAGATAGAATAAATTTTCAATTAAGGCAAAGCTTATTTCACAAGGTTCACCCTATGAAATAAATTTTCAATTTAGGCGAAGCCTATTTCACAGGGTGAACCCTGTGAAATTTAAAAAATATTTCATCAGTGGGGTGCTGTGCAAAAAAGATATATTTTTTGGTAGGAGGTGTCCCACGTTAACGCTGGATCGCCCTGTAGAAAGCCTTCTAAAAAACACAGGTCTTAACAGAAAGGAGATTGCCACGCTTCCGTCCGTCAGTGGACAGACAAGTCAAAAGCCGGACAAGCATCGCTCGCAAAGTCCAGGAACTACTATGCACTTCTTTTTCTTTTAATGATAATATTCCATAATGCCTTAAAAAAAT
>JALVEG010000206.1 GCA_027031145.1 Saprospiraceae bacterium
AGGCTATGGAGTGATATTTACAGGTTGTTCCCATATTAAACTGAAAAACTTTGAAATATTAAGTGATATCGGAATTATGATAAAAGATGATTCAGGTACCAATCCACCGGCAGGAATAATTATCTCAAACAATAAAATTCATGATGAGATCGATAACAGTACAACAGGTGCGGGAATATATCTGTCTGATGGTGCCAATAATTGTTTGATTGGGGACAATAATATCTTTGATCATCAAATAGGAATATGGACAGGAACCGATGATAACGGATATGCTCCCGGATGCTCAAACAGGTATAATGCCAATAAACTTCATGATAATACCAATTTCGGTATAGCTTTTGACAAAACAGATTGTATCGAAGGCTCTGAATCTGTGATCAGCAACAATAAAGTTTACAATAACGGTTTTCACGGTATTGCCTTGGATTGTAGATATTATATAGCAGAACATAATCTGGTTTATGATAATGGTCAGGATTCACAGGGTGGATCAAGTGGTATTCATATGTATTCGCGCGCTTCTGATGAAGATGAATCAAATGATAGAGGAGGTGATCATAATATTGTACGTTATAATATCATTTCCGGTACTCTTGATCATAACGGAGCAAGGACAGATGGCAATGGTATTCAAATGGATATGTGGTGTGATTCCAATTTGGTTTATAACAATGTTACTTATGACAATGACGGGGCAGGGATAATTGTATATGGAGGATCGGGAAATGAAATTTACAATAATACAATGTATGGTAACGGACAGGATCTTGGAAATCGCTTCGGACAATATGAAATAGCAGTTTTAGCTGCTCAATTATCAGGCTCAAACGGATCGGGCTATTTGCATTCTGCCAATAATAAAATAAAGAACAATATTGGAATGGCTACCGGAAGTGAATCGACGAGATTTGCTGCCGCAATTTGCGATACTTCAATATTGGATAATAATATTTTTGAAAATAATCTTTGGTTCAATAATTCGGGAAACAGACATGTAGGTATTATAGATTTGATAAATCACACTACCGGTGAAAAAACTATGGCGGAATGGAATGCATATAGTTGGACAAATTCTGAAATTTCTGCCGATCCATTATTTGTGGATGCAGCTAATAACGATTTTCATCTTGATCATCAATCTCCTGCAATTGATATTGGACAAGATCTGTCTGCAAGTGATATAAGCGATGACATTGATTTACAACCAAGACCATTATTAAGTGCTTTTGATCAGGGAGCTTATGAACACGGTATTTATTGGTTGGGGAAGTATTCTTCGGAATGGGACATTGAAGATAACTGGAGTGGAGGAGCGATTCCCACTTCTTCATCATGTGTTACCATCAAGCAGGGATATGACTATTTTCCTGTTATTTTGAATACAAATACACAGGTTAGAAAAATAGTATTTCAACAAGGAGCAATGTTGAAAATAATGCAGGGCAAGGATCTAAAGGCGATTTCTAATTAATATTAAACAATTCGTTAAGTTTTTGTATCTGATCAACCTGTCCCAAAACTATTATATTGGAACCTTTTACGATTTTAGTATTAGGATCAGGATTAATGATATAATCTCCTTCGGGATTTTTATATCCGATGATAGTACAACCTGTCAATTGTCTCAAATTCAATTCCGTTATACTTTTATTATGATATTGCGGGGGACAATCTTCAAAAGAAATTTCTTCAAGGTTTGTTTTTACGTGTCTGTCTTCAAGAGAAAGATGCTGCATAAATTCCACCAGGTCAGGAGACAATAACAGAGAAGCCATGTATTCACCACCAATTTTATAAGGCAAGATCACCTGATTTGCTCCTGCCAGTTTCAATTTTTTCTTAATAATATCATTTGTCGCTCTACTAATAATATGAATATCCGGATTTAATTGTCTAGCCGACAATACTATAAATAAATTGTCAGCATCTTGCCCAAGAGTTATTATCAAAGTAGAAGCTTTCATTATGCCTGCTTTAACAAGAATATCATCTTTTGTGGCATCCCCTTGTAAGAAAACAGCATGTTTTGAGTTGTATTTATTCAAATCTATATCTTCCTGCTCAATAACAACAACTTGTTTGTTATATTTTTCCAATTTTCGATAAACGGTTTTTCCTACTCTTCCAAATCCGGCAAGAATAATATGATCATTAAACTTATTTATTTTATTTTCCATCCTTTTACTAATTATATTTTCAAAAATTTGATTGTCCAATAAAAATTCAGATAAAATAGAAACACCATATCCATATATACCAATACTAAACAATATCAATACAACTGTAAATATTTTCCCTATATCATTCAATGGTTGAACTTCTCCAAATCCAACTGTAGTAGCAGTGATAATAGTCATATATACGGAATTGATCCATGAATAGCCACTCAAAAAATGATAACCCGTAACACCTATAAATATTAGTAAAATAAATAATGATACAGCTAAAATGATTTTATGTTTTATTGCATTCATTATTCTGTTATGTGTATGACTGTTTGACAACTAAAATATAATAATTGTTCCCAATATCCATATAACCCTGTTCATAAATATATTTGTATATTTTTCCTGCTTTGGTTACATATTCACTAGTGAAATAATTGAAATCAAATCCTTTTGCTATCAATTTGTCTTTGTGGATAGAAATTTTTCCCTCGGGATTCAGGTCTGATAATATTTTTCTGTTTTTACGTAAAATCCTGTTGACATTTCTCATGTAGTTGTTTTTATCTTTATTCAATCTGTTATGGTATGAAATACGACATTCAGAAGAACAGAATTTTTTATCAACTCTTCCATGAAATTCTTCACCGCATTCAGGACAAACTTTTTTCATTCAACATGATTTTTATAAATAATTTCTTAATGATAGTTACAAATTTATTAAAATTTCGATAAAACAGGAGTTTTAATATCATAAAATGTTTATTTTTTAGTTGTATCTACTCAGGTAGGATGCTTTTGAAATGAAAAAAAATCAATTTTTTATGTTGAAATGGTTAGTGTCATTAATATTTATATTTATTTTTAGTTTTCAGTCTTATGCAGGAGATTTTGAAAAAGTCGATAAATATGCCCGTTCTGTACGTAAATCAGGGAATTATAAGGAACTTGCCATAAAATTAACATATCGCTTTGTCAATGAAGAAGATAAAGCAAGAGCCATTTATGTTTGGATTACGGATAATATCAAATATGATTGGAATAAATTTCAAAATAACCTGAAAGGAAGACGGAGATATCATATCAAAGGGCGAACTAAAGCTGAAATCTTACTTAAAAAGAAAAAGATAAATGAAAAAAGGATAAATACTGTTTTCAGGACAGGTAAAGGTATTTGTGAAGATTACTCGATGCTTTTCAAAGCGATGTGTGATGAAATAGGTCTAAAATCTATTATAATCAATGGGAAGATCAAGGTTAATCCAAATAATATCGGAAAATTTCCCAATCGGTCAAGTCATGCCTGGAATGCTGTGAAGATTAATAATAAATGGCGATTGGTAGATGCGACCTGGGGATCAGGATATGTCAGATCAGGAGTATTTTATAAAAAATTTGAAGACAGATTTTTTATGACTGAACCGGAAATTTTTATATTGAATCATTTTCCCGATGATCCAAAATGGCAATTGCTTGAAAAGCAGGTAAGCAAACAGGAATTCTCAAATTTCGTTTTTGTGCATTCGGCATTTTATGAAAATAAGGTTATTGATTTTTCTCCTAAAACGGGATTTTTGA
>JALVEG010000207.1 GCA_027031145.1 Saprospiraceae bacterium
AGTTGAAACAAACCAGTATAATTTAGAATGGAACGTAAAACGAATTTTATCTAAAACAAACTATCATATTCATACAGATGCAATTAAGAATTTTATTCTACCTGAAAAGAATTATGAGAAAAATGATGAATGGCTTGTTTATGCGGAAGAAGCAGATTTGTTGAACGTTGCTCTATTTAATTGTACTGCAAAAGATTGGAGGGAAGCTAATATGGAATTTGCTAGTAAATCAATGAATATTAGAGATATTGCAAGTATAAATGAGCTTGCAATCCTATCCAATCTTGAAACAATCAATGCACAGATGATTAAGGAAAAAGTAAATAAACGAGATAGATTTTTCAAATTGAGAGAAATTGCTAAATATCAGTTATCTGTTTTGAATGATATGGATTTTATGAAGTCATTAAAAAAATTAGATGACAGGGTTTTTGTGGATTATAAAAAGAAATTGAAATAATTATTAATTTCACTTATTAATTGAAGAGAAAGCCCTATATAACAAGCGATGATGACAGATGGCGAAAAATACGAAATTCGTATTTTTAATAGCTTAATTGACATCGCAGTATTTTAAAAGATTTTCGTTGTTTCGCCACTCTGCATATCGGGAGACCGTTTGGGTCATTAGTGGGGAAAATGGATAATGGTTGGAAATATGAAATCTTGAATTATATGTAATATAGAATTTAAGGCTTCATTCAGAATAATAAAAAAAATGAATATAAAAACACATACAATAACTATAATCCTGATTCTGACTTTGTCAACAGCCTTTAGTCAAACAAATAAAGAGTATAAGATTGATGAAATTGAAAATTGGGATAAGTTTGAAATACTAACTGAATTAGAGTCAAAGCATCACAGACGAAATGAAGAGTCCTACAAAGAAATTGACCACGCATATGAAGTTGATAGCCTTTTTTTACCAACGGTATCTGACAAGGAAAAGAAATTTTTATATGAAGAATATGAATTAAAAACGAGAATCAGCTATAAGGAAAATCGGAGTAGGTGTTTCATCAATTTTGTAAAATATGATTCGATTATTCAAGGGAAAACTTATACTAAGCCAGATACAATTTCAACTGATTGTGTATGTGAATTAAAAAATGATACTATTCAAATAAGTATGGGACTTTGGGTGTTTGGAGGTTTCTTTTATAATATTAAAATTTTCAAGGATACGTACGAGTTGACATACATAAAAGATGCTCATGAAATAAAGCCATATAAATATAATAAAGCAGACACGATTTTTACTGAGACACTAGAAATGAAAATTTTTAATTCAGATTTAATTTTTGATGAAAAAATTGAGAATCAGGTTGGCAAAAAGATAAATGGATATTTGAGATTTGAATCACCTATATATTATATTGACTCGCATTATAATTATGGCGGACAGCCATGGAATGAAAGTGTAGATAAAATGGTAACAAAAGGAAAAATATTTTTCACCTGTAGATTAAGAGAGCCATTTAAACCTCCAAAAGAATAAAATGAACGAGAACATTAGATATAACATCATAGTCGGCTGTCGCCAGACTACGCTGCATATCATTATCCGTGATGAAAAATACTCTTATTTTTATCACAGCATCTCCTTTGTGGAAATTAGCTAAATTGGTTTAGAGCGCTGAGTCTCCAAAATAATATTTAAATTATTTATGAAAAATACTCTTATTTTTATCACAGCATCTCCTTTGTTGAGATTGGCTAAATTGGTTTAGAGCGCAGAGTCTCCAAAATAATATTTAAATTATTTTATAAAAAATACTCTTATTTTTATCACAGCATCTCCTTTGTGGAGATTAGCTAAATTGGTTTAGAGCGCTAAGTCTCCAAAATAATATTTAAATTATTTTATAAAAAATACTCTTATTTTTATCACAGCATCTCCTTTGTGGAAATTAGCTAAATTGGTTTAGAGCGCTGAGTCTCCAAAATAATATTTAAATTATTTATAAAAAATACTCTTATTTTTATCACAGCATCTCCTTTGTGGAGATTGGCTAAATTGGTTTAGAGCGCAGAGTCTCCAAAATAATATTTAAATTATTTTATAAAAAATACTATTATTTTTATCACAGCATCTCCTTATCTGGAGATTAGCTAAATTGGTTCAGAGCGCTGAGTCTCCAAAATAATATTTAAATTATTTTATAAAAAATACTCTTATTTTTATCACAGCATCTCCTTTGTGGAGATTGGCTAAATTGGTTTAGAGCGCAGAGTCTCCAAAATAATATTTAAATTATTTTATAAAAAATACTCTTATTTTTTATAACTTTGCGCACTCCTGCGGGATCTTAGCTCAGTTGGTTTAGAGCGCTGCCTTGACAGGGCAGAGGTCATGGGTTCGAATCCCTTAGATCCCACTTTTTTAATCCCTATTATGACGTTCAATGTCACCTTCTAAACATTAATAATTATGTATATCAATCGATTATTTTTCCTTTTCTTTTTATTGATTTTTTTGGCTCAGGATTTTTATGCACAAAGAGATCGTAAAAATGAAATTATTACCCTTGGAAATAACAATGTCTCTTATTCCATTGTTTTAAAAGATAGAAAATTGATAAAAGACAGTCTGGTTTACAGATCATCAACAGCTAATGTTCCTGTGATCACGGATGCCAATTATAGTTTTGATGTAGTTTGGACCGGATGGCATGCTCCACATAAGAAAAACAATGCTGAAAATCCTGTCAGGTTTGACAAAAACGATTTTATTTTAAAAAATTACAAATTGTCAACCCTTTCTGACAGAACAAAGCAAATAGAATTGAATTTCACTCCCAAAGGCAATCATTTTATAGTAAAAATGACATTGCAATTGCCGGAAAACAAGTTTTATATACGAAGAAAGATCGATATTAAGGATACTGTTTTTTCAAAACATTTTTTACAAAAGATATCTCCGGTAGATATTGAAATTGATAAAAAATATGTTGGCAAAATCGTGAAAAACGGTGGTTTTGGTCAACCCGTTGCTTTTCTATCGGATAAAAACGGTATTTTTTATGGTTTGGAATATCCTGCAGCGGATCAGTTTTTGGATTCTTTGGCAGAAAAATATAAAATAAAATGTTCGCAGGAAATAGGACAAATAATCGATAGCAAAGGTATCGAATCAAACTTCACTGTTATTGGTATCACTCCCGACACAAGACTCAAATGGTGGTTTTACCAATATATGAACGATATCCGGTTTCCTGTAAACAAGCCTTATACACTTTACAATAGTTGGTATGATCTTCGTTCACCGGAATATCCGGGAGTACCTGAGGAAAATGTGATGAATGAAAAAAATATTATGCGTATTATTGATCTGATAAAGAGCAATTTCGTTGACAAATATGATATTCATCTTGATGCTTTTGTTCTCGATGACGGTTGGGATATTTATGAAAGTGATTGGAAGATGCGAAAAACCACTTTCCCGAACGGCATGAAACCTATTTCTGATAGATTGAAAAAAATGAATACCGGTCTTGGTATTTGGTTTGGACCTACAGGAGGGTATTCTTTCAGGAAAGAGAGAATACAATGGATGTATGATCATGGTTATGAGATATGCGGAAATCCGGATATGGGCGGGCACAATTCAATGTTGTGTCTGGCAGGTAAGAATTACAGTGCTTTATTCAGGAAACGCACAACGGACTTTGTCAAAAATGAAGGAGTATCTTTTTTCAAATGGGATGGAATACAGTTTTCATGTAGTGATCCTGAGCA
>JALVEG010000208.1 GCA_027031145.1 Saprospiraceae bacterium
ATGACAAGCACATTTATAGAAAGAAGAAAAGAAATCACAGCCAACAAAAAAGAAGTAAAAAATCAAATAAAGCAATCATCTTGGGAAATACGCAAAATTGCCCAAGAAACTATCAAGAACGTTAAGGATTTGACAGGTTTGCTTAATGTAAGGTATTAACTTGAACTTAACCAATGTGATTATATTTTACATTCAACTCCATTCGGAGTTGCGACCCTCTGACCCATTCGACCAGAGGTTAGAAACCTTGGTCTCAGACTCTCTTACCAAAACCTGAGCCAAAGTGTCTTTGACCTCTTAGCTCAACGGCATTCCTCAACCATTTACCACTTGATTTTCACATTTATCGCCACCTATCACAGATAACTCACTTTCCTGTAAAACCAATGTAATTAGACAATATTATTAATACGAGAGGGCAAAACCACGAATGTGGTTCAATGTGAATAGCCCATAGTGCAACTATGGGAAATGGTATGAGGGAAAAAGAACGCCGAATGGTGTTCAACAAATCTAAATATATTTTTAACCAATATGTTACAGTCATTTAGGCGCATTTCATTTTTTCGCATATAAGGTTAATTTTTCTATATGACAGACCGCCTCAATTATGAAATTAATCCGTTTTACTTCAAAATACTATATCAATGTGCCGTTAGGCACAAAACATGGGTAAAAAAGGGCTTTTACCCAACTAAAATGCGTGCCGTAGGTACGCAATGTTGCCCACATCAACAAAACTTCTTGTAAAAAAGCGAAAAAATGAAATGCACCTTTTGGAATGTGTCAAGAAAATATAATGCTCAGTTTCATAATAATAAATGGAATTATACTATAAACAACCAAGAATTATCAAAACTTGCAAAAAATGCAAGTTTTGATAATTCTTTAGTATATTTGCAATATGATAGAGAAAATCAAAAGAAAATATTATCTAAACAAATTGTTTTCATATAAAGATAAAGACATCATAAAAGTTGTAACCGGATTGCGTCGTTCGGGTAAATCCACATTATTGCAAATGTTTAAAGATGATTTATCAACAAAAAGGGTAGTTGATAAACAAATACAATTTTACAATTTTGAATTACCCGAAAATTATCTCAATAAATCGTGGGATAAACTCTATTTTGAAATAAAATCAAAATTGTTATTCGATAAAATGAATTATATATTTCTTGATGAAATTCAGAATATACCAAACTTCGAGAAATTAGTTGACGGACTATATGCCACAGAGAATACAGACATCTATATTACGGGTTCTAATGCAAACTTATTGTCAAGTGAATTAGCCACTTTGTTAAGCGGAAGATATATTGAAATTTCATTACTTCCATTTTCATTTTCAGAATATCTACAGGCTAGAAATATTGATACAAGTAATAAGTACTTAAATTATGAAGCTTTATTTTATGATTATGTAAATGAGACCTCTTTGCCTAAAGGAATAGATTTACGAGATGAAGGTTATGATAAAATATACGAATACTTGAATGCTTTATACGCAACAATTGTTGAAAAAGACATAACACAACGACATAAAATTTACGACAAAAGGGCTTTCGGTAATCTTGTTAAGTTTCTTGCAAATAATATTGGGAATCAAGTATCCCCAAGCAGTATATCAAAAGCATTAAAAGCGGATAACCAAAATATTCATCATAGCACTATTGAAAAATTTATTGAATATCTTGTTGAGAGTTTTGTATTTTACAGAGTAAATCGATTTGACATAAAAGGCAAAAAACAACTTGCTACTTTGGAAAAATACTATATTGTTGATACCGGGTTATTAAATGTATTAGTTGGTAGAGAAAGAACATCAGATAGAGGGCATATTCTTGAAAATATAGTTTATCTTGAATTATTGAGGAGAGGTTACAAAGTCTGGACGGGTAAATTGCGCAATGCAGAAGTTGATTTTACAGTAAAAAATCGTATGGGAGATATTGAATATTATCAAATTTCTTGGGAAATATCAAAAGAGGATACTCAAAAAAGAGAATTTGCACCATTGGAAGCAATTAAAGATAATTACTCCAAATTTTTATTAACTACCGACGCTTTCACTCAAAATAATAATGGAATAATCCATAAAAATGTATTTGAATGGTTATTGAATGAATAGAACACCGAAAGGTGTTCAATATATCATCTATTATCATTTTTCTTCAACAATTCCCTCAAGAACTTTATCTCATCTTTGAGATGGCTGATGGTTTGCTCATAAGCTTCTTTGATACCGATGTTGAAGTTTTCTACAAAGGCAGGACTGTTTGTTATTCTGTTGTTGGTATAATTATTAGTTTTTAATTCTTCCACATTCAATAAATCCTGAAGGTCTAATTTTAATATCCTTGTAATATCTGCCAAACGTTCAAGATCAATTTTCGTAATGCCATTCTCTATTTTGGCATAAGCAGACTGAGATATATTAAGTTTTCCAGCCATATCCTCTTGACTAAAGCCTTTATTAATTCTTATTTTTTTGATTTTATATGCAATATTATTCATATATAAACTAATTTTAGAAACAAAAAGACAAATATAGAAATAAATTGACTAAAAAACAAAGGTTTTGGCACGAAAGATGCGAACAAATAAGTAATCGACTAATTATCAGGGGTTTGGTCATTATTGAGCACAAAACTTTTAGGGTATTTCTCTAATAAACTTTAAATCCCAATTTAGATTTTATAACTTTTTAAATATATTATTATGAAAAAGATTTTATTTGTTTTTGGTTTATTATTTAGTTTTTATGGCTCTGTAATGGGGCAACCAGGAGTAGTCGGCGTTGAGAAAGCCGTATATGAAGAAAGAACTGTCGCTTATGAAGGTGATTGTATTAGTGTAAGTTTTAATTTAGGAAAAAACCTCATTGTGATTGGATGCGATGATTATAATTATAATTCTTGGAAAACTAATGTCGTTATTAGAAAAATCTGTGGTAGTGGATTTTTTGATCTATTTAATACTTGCAGATATGAAATTAGATATTTTATAAATGGTGAGTATATTGATAAACAAACACTAAATACGTCTTCTGATTCAAAAATTATTAATGTATTACCAATAGATATGAATAAATTAGCAGACAAACTTGGAAAAGAGTACAAAGAAAAAACTGCAGACCTAACTATTGAGATATGGGAAATGTGTTCTGTAAGAGGGGGAACATTTGAAAATAAAAAACAAACTATTACTCAAACTTTACAAGTTGTAAACTATGATCCTAATAATGAAGAAAATAACCAATATGTGGTTTCAGAACTTGTTGGAACTTATTCAAAGATACTCTGTGAAGATGAAATATATCAAGATAGACAGGATATTATTGACAATAGAATGTGCTGTTCAGGAGAAAAAACACTTACCATTGATAATATTGAAACTATAGGCAACGAATTGAGTATTTCCGGAGGTATTGGAATTCCATCAAAATTTGTATTAAAAGGATTATTATCAGAGAAAATATATAAAATTAATAAGACAACTGTAAAAAATTCTTACATATTTAACATAAAGGCTACAAAAGGGCATTGCATATATCCAGCAATTCAGCTTAATTTTGACAAATATGTAAAATATTATAGATATGTTGTTTGTGATGGAGATGATACGGTTGGAGATATTATAGAGGAATATGATGAACTTACTGATATTCAAAAAAGTTATTGTGAAACAGAAAATCCTTGTGGAGAATTGCCTCCATATAAAATAAAAATCAGAAATAGAGAAATTGTAAATAGAGAAATCGCATCAGGTTGTATTGGAGATATATTATTTGATTTTGAATATGAGGGAGAAAATTATGAATATGAATGGACAGGTCCAAGTGGTGAAAAATATTATACAAAAAATCTTATAGGAGTACCCTATGGAAAATATGAATTAACAATTTATGATGAATGTTGCAATGAACATAATGAAACAGTTAATTTGTGTGATGAAATGAATTACATTAATTGGGAATATAAAAACGGTGAATATTGTGCAGATGTGGTTTGTGCTTGTAGTAGCGAAGATACCGACCCATTAAATTACATCATGTGTGTAACTCCTCACCGCTATGATTCGGACTGGTCATTTGATGACTCTCGCAAAAAGTGTACAAAACATGCATACTGGACAGACCAAAACGGCGTGGAAATAGACCTAACAGATGCCGTCAATGAGGATGATATTGATGCAGAAGACGAGAATGTGGTGAAAGAACCTGAAGTCATAGAATATTTTGATGAATCATCAAAGCAATGTATAAGAGAATATAGATGTGAAGATGACAATTCACAAGGTAGTATTGAACAAGAAGATCCTGAATATGGAGATTGGCAATATGATGATTTCTATGAAAAATGTTATAGAGAAGTTTTTTGTTTTGGCGATGATGATCCTGCAGAGGATGAAGATGGTTGGGAAGTGAAGGATGAAGGTGATTCTGAAATCGAATGGGATTTTGATGAAGATGATTATATGTGTTATGGTATTGTATATTGTGATGATGATGAAACGGATATTGAGGTGGAAGAAGATCCGGATGCAGTATGGTATTGGGATGATGACAATAATGAATGTACAACTGATGAAGTATATTGTGATGATGCAGAACAAGATGGTATGAGTGAAGAAGGAGATGATTTTGGAGATTGGGAATATAACGGATCGGATTGTTATAGATCTGTATTTTGTAATTTAGCTAACGAAAAATTTACAGATTATGCTGAAGAAGTTAAAACGAATTATGATTCTGAATGGGAAAATCAGTGCGGTGATGATGAATGTACATATTATATAACGTGCGACGGCGATGAGATAAGTCATGATTATTATTTATGTGGAGGCTGTCCTGAAGGTTTAATAAAGGGCGAATATTTAATTGACAAATCTCATTTGACAAAAGGAAAGCCAATACTATTATCAGGAAAAAATGTGATATATTCCAAGAAGAAAAAGAGCTATAAATATTATAAAATCCAAATATATACTATTGATGGTAAAATCAACAAGTTTGTTGGTAAAAAAAGAGTTAAAGACGTTGAAGCGTTTATTTCTTTCTTTAAAAAATATAAAGCTCGTCCAAACATAATGTATTTTTATCTAGTATTTGGTGAAAATGAATTATTATATTCCAAGAAATTTATTGAATTTAAAAAGTAATAAGCAAATCCGGTCTGGTAAATTGACAATTATGGATCAATCATAAGATTTTTCAGACCGGATTAAAAAAATATTGCGCGCAAATCAAGTTTTTCAATGTAGCTTGCAAAATATACATTGCGCAAAGTCTGAATGCGTTAATGATGACAAAACCGATTTTTTAATAAAAAATTTAATTATGAAAAAAATTATTTATTTATTTGGAACAGTATTAATTATTTCCGTACTTTTGTTTTCGTGCGAAAAAGATGAAAACAAGTCTTTTCAAGATGAAACGAAATTGCAGATGAGAAAAGGTGATAATGAAAAAAACCGTGAAAATGTTTATAAAGCTAGAAAGCAATTAGCAAAAGCTATTTCTATTGTTGTAGAACATAATCCACGAATTTTAAATGTATTTGAAATGTTGGCTTTACAAAATAAAGCAAATGGTTATTATGAGACTGAGTTTTTTTTTAATTTAGAGAAGGATAAAACTATAAAAGAATTAGGAGATAAAAGTATTACTGAAGTTTTGGAAGTTGTATACCCGGATATTAGAAGTATTATTGATTATTTATGTTTAAATGATCCTGCATTAACTATTCTTATCTCAAACAATTTCAATAGTGAAAACTTTGATACTAGAATTTTCTATAATAATGGTGTTGATGATAGTAATAAGAATTATCCAGTTCCATTTTTTGAAAATGGTAATTTTGGATCAATACCTTTACATAAAGAGCCTCTCGATAAATCTGTTATTATTAGTGAAAGTGAAATATATGTTATGCCAGATGATATTTCAAGCTATGATTCTAAAGATTTAAAGGAAATAGGGGAAAGTTGTGGAAATAAAATTTTGATTTGGTGGATTTTTGATTTGGATCGTGATGGAGTATGGAATTGGGATGACAATTGTCCGAGAACATTTAATCCTAATCAAGAAGATAGTGACAATGATGGCATAGGGGATGTATGTGATCCTTCAAATATTGATACCGATGGAGATGGTATTGTGGATGAAGAAGATAATTGTCCTTATAATGCAAATCCTGATCAAGCTGATTCTGACAATGATGGATTAGGAGATGCTTGTGATCCTGACCTTGTTTGTGAGCGTGATATGCAAAACGGAACAGAAAACCTTCATAAATTTAAAACATTAGAGGATTACGATCCATGGCCAAATGGAGTGGAATCTGAATTTGTTTTCCAGTGCGTAATGGCAGATGATGTTAAAATTGAATACGATGAATATGGAAATATGCAGATAAAAGGAAATCCTTTGTCCTCCGCTAAAAAAGTGTTTGCTGGTGATTTTGATGATGGAAAATGGCATATTGCAGATTTTGATGTGTATATTTGGGACAGACTTGGTGATGGGGATAGAATGAAATGGATTATTCATGAAAAAGATTTTAATTTCAAAGCCAAGTCCACTACTGGATTAAGTGGAAAAGTTGAAGTTGAAACAACTAATGAGGATACGGGAGTTGTAACAACAAAGGAATTAGGATTTAGTAACAGTTTAGAGTTATCGTGGTATAAAGGGGATGATGTTGTTGGAGAAAGTATTGTTGATTATTGTCAATTTATAGACCCTTATGGCTTTAAGTATCATCCAGGAGATTCGTTTTATTTCACTTGTAGTGAGAGATTATATTAAAATATATCATTTTTGGGCAATTATTTAATTAGTTGCCCAATTTTTAAATTAATAAAATCAATTATGTATAAAAAAACTATGATTTTTCTGATTTTCTTTTATTTTCACAATATATATTCACAAGAAAATTTTACGATATTTACCGGTACTGAAAATATAGTAAATAAAGATATTATTATTGCAAAAGATGGAATTTGGCTTTATATTGATGATTATAATTCTTTTAAATCTAAAATTATTAAAGTAAATCAAGCAAATGAAATTATTATCGAAGGACCACAATTTGATATGTTGACAGAATGGAAAGATGTTAGATGGCATCCTGGATTTTTAGGTGTAGATAATTCAAATAATATATACTTTTACAACTTAAATTCAGCTATTCAAGATTCATCAAGTATCTCTATTTATAAACTTGATTCAAATGGCAAAATACTTTGGGAGCAAATTGTTGATTCTAAAGGTGTATTTGAAATTATTTCTCAAGCAGAAATTATTAATGATGAAATTATTTGTGTTGGAATGGCATTTGATTTTAATGAAGAGACTTTCGTCTCATTTGCTATTTCACTTTTTTTAAACAATGGTGCTGTCAAGTGGGAAAAATCATATCAATTTAATAATATTAGTGTATTTGCAGACATCGTATCAACAAGTTCTGGTTTACCTATTATTCTACAAACAGGAGTTGATTTAGAAGAAATATATTACTCTAGAATTATAATACTTGATACTTTAGGAAATATCATATACAATGAAATAATTTCTAATGATTTTTTTGGTAATAGAATTGAAGTTTTGAATGAAAAAGAGTTTTTAATATCAGGTTATGGCGATGAAGCTAATTTAATAAATTTTGATATTAATAGTAAATCAATTGTTTTTAAAAAGATAATTGATAATGTATGGGATGATGTGGATATTCCTGTTTTTAAAATTGATGATAAGATTATTACTTTAAATACCACAATTGCAGACTCTGAAATAGTTCCGGGTTCTGGAATTGAATTAATGGTCAATGTATTTGATCTAAATGGTAGTTTATTGGATTCTGTGTTTTATGATTACGACGATACATTTGAAACTATTTTGTGGAATGCAGTAAAAAGTCATGATAATAAAATATATTTTTGTGGCGTATTAAATCTTAATGATTTTCAAAATTCAGAGATAAAAGATATATGGGGCTATTTTGACTCAAATACTTTGTCGCTAAACCATCAGCCATTCCTTAATAATGAAAAATTAATATTATTCCCTTCAATAGTTAATTGTGGAGAAAAAGTTTTTTTTAATTCTAAATTTCAAATTAGTAGTTCAAAAATTATTGATATTAACGGAAAAATTATTTCATCCTTGAAAATCAATAATAAATTTAACAATTTTAAAACACCACTTGTACCTTCAGGTTTATACAATGTTATTTTTCAAACAGGAAATAGAAAACAAGTAGGTAAAATAATTATAAAATAATTAAATATGAAAACAAGAATATTTTTTTTAATGATTTTTATTATTATTACCTTTAGTTTGTCCGGGCAACAGGATAACAAATGGGCAATTTCCGGTAATGTGGGCTTTGGAATGGATGAACAGTCACGTAGTTACATAGCCACTTCAATTGGCTTAGAGCATTTTCTTTCAAAAAGATTTTCTTTAGGATTAGGATTTAATCATGCTTCTTCTTATAAAATTGAGGATAAAAATTATAGCCTGTATTTTGAAGGGAAGGGGTTTGTGATTGATGAATACTATAGCGATTATTTAGCTAGCTTCTTAAACGCTGCATTATTAATTAGGTATTACCCAATAAAAATGAATAAATTCTGGATGGCAATAAACGTTGGGCCAACCATTCAAATGAATAGATACAAATATATCCAGTATGTTGATAATGGTGTCAATTCACATATTTCTGTCCACTCATTCGAAGAAATAGATGCATTTTTTATGTATGGAATGAATTTAACTTATTTTATAAATAAAAAAATAGGATTGAATATTAATTTGTATGAAATCTATCCTTTCAGAGAACTAGATTCAATTACAATTGGTGCAAAAGTGTTATTTTAATGTGTTGAATTATTTATACTGATTTTGACATCTGTAATCATGGTGATACATAGAGGATTACAGGCATTGGAGGTAATTTTTGAGATTTCTTTGAAAGATTAAATCTTGGTATGTGCGGTGGGTTTCCCTACATCTTTGCCCTTACGTTATGACACATCTTTTAATAAGTGTAATAACGAAAGCTTTCTCTTGAGAGATTTGATTCCGGTTTTAGCACCCATCCCCAGCCCTTCCCTCACAAAGGGAAGGGAGAAGTGGAGGTGCTTGATTAATAAAAATAGCTATTTGAGAATCATCTTGTTTTATAACTAAATGGTATTTTTTTTGTGAAAAAAGCGTTGCTATTGCGGTTTACCCCGTGAAATAGGCTTAGCCTAAATTGAAAATTTATTTCACTGGGGGTTGCAGCTTCCTCCCTTGTAAGGGAGGATTGAGGTGGGTCTTGACCTCGAGTAAATGCGTCAGTAGTTTTCATTTTTGTGAGGATTAAGGATTACTACTGTTTTGGGATTTACGCCCAAATTACGCATTTACTTTTTTTATTTATAATTTTTTTACTTTTTTTTCACGGACTATTGACGTAAAACTTGTATCCATTTCAGGTTTTGTTGTGAGCTGAGCAAACTCTTCCTCTGATGAGTTTGACATAAATACCTCATAACCATCAAGGTCATCTTCTGTGTTTTTTGACCATGTTACTACTATTTTGCCATTTTTATCACATAATCCAACAACTCCGGTAGGTGGATTAGGTGGAATCGTGTCTGCTTTTTGAGCCAATCTTGGCAAAGAATTTTGAATTTTTTGATTTTCATCAATTAAAATTATTTGATAATAATTGGATGATAATGGAGAATTATCTGTAAAAGATCTAGTTGATGGAGATAAGATACTTGTATTGATTTTTTCAAAATTACCATTCATTTTATGAGAGCGATAAACGTCTAATCCTAATATTTTTGTCTCATACTCAGAATCCATTGTCCATTCTAGTACCATTGATTCATCAGATTCAATTATTGTATCAAGAGATAAATCAGTAACCAATGGTTCCGGCTCTCCTTTGGATATCACAACTTCAGAAGGAGTGCCTTCTATACCAAATGATGAAATTCCGATAATTCTATACTCATACTCAGTTGTATTATCTCCTAGTGAATCAGGATAGAAAGTAAAATCACTCTCAGCATTTTCTGCAACAGCAGGCACAATAGGCATCTCATTTATCTTTTCGTATTCTGTTTCACCAACTTTTCTTCTTTCAATATTATATGCGGTATATTTATCACTATCAACTTTCCAAGATATTATTGTTGCACTATCCTGTGCCATAGTATTTACTTCCTTTACTTCGGGCAAACCATCTTGATCAGTTAAATCTATAATTACATAAACAATATTATTTGTATTCAAAAACTATCTGAATCAATACCATTTGGACATACCTTGTACACATAGGTGTTATTTAGATCAAGATTTACATCATCAACAATTGCCATTAATATATACCTCTCCACCCTATAGCCATGTGTATTTCCATAATCCCATGTTTCGTAATTGCCCGGCGCCCATCTAAGATAGACCTTATTGTCATTTGATAAAAATGCTTTTCCATGAATTGCAAAATAACTATTATCCATAGTTTGAGAAAAAACCATACTATAAAAAAAGTACCAATAAATTAGAATAGATTTTCATATGTCAAATATTTATTATATAACGCAATTAGTGATAATCATCGCAAAAAGCATACTAATTATAAAAATACTGTGAATTCAAAAAAAATCAATGTATAAAAAAGCGATATAATACAATAATAAATATCAACTTATTCATAACATTCTTTCACAAATATTTTTGAATCAGGGGAGTCTTAAACCCAAATAAGATCCGCACTTTCTTCTATATGTTTCTGCCCATCAGGATTCTTTATCTCTTTTATCGCTAAACTCACTAAACCGATCAATCCAACCTCCTTCTATCGTTGGCTCAGCTTTCAACATTTCACTTATCTTTACTAAATCAACTTGCTTTCCTTTTGATTCATAGATTATCTTAAATTCTTCGTTCTCTTCAAATACCCCTAACATTCCAAAAATTACAGTTCCTATCGTTTTTTTTAAATAATCTAACAATTGATCTTGATCTTCTTTATTAAGTTTTTGAAGAACTTCTGTATACTCTTTACCAATCCCCCACTTAGTTGTACCGTTAATCAAATTAATGAAATTAGAAACAGCATCATCATAGACTGAATTAGTCACAATTTTACCATACCTATCCAATATTTTTTTATTCATTTCTTATGGATTTACACTGCCCCAAGGCCTGTTTACTAATTTTTTAACTCCCTGACTTTTCAAATCTTCTAATGCTTTAACTACCCACCCTGTCGCAACGTCCTCTGGAATACCTGCTTCTTTCATTGCTTGAATTTCAATTTTAACCATATAATCGAGAGACATTGTTTTAGTAGGATTAGCTCCTTTCCAAGCGGAGTATAGAGATTTCTGTTTTCCTGTAATTTTAGAATGTACTCCTAAACCTCCTCCCCCCCACCATGATAGCCCATGATAGTGAACCGTAAGATTTCGGTTTGCATTACGATGTATTCGGGGTTTATCTTGTCTAATTGTATATTGTATATTCTTCATTCCATTCGTTTGTTCTATATAAGCTTACATCTCTTAATAAAAAAGCTCCTACATGATTTCTCTGTGAAAGATTTTTTTAATTTAATATCTCAGCTATACAAATCCACCTTTAGCTGGAGAATATGTAATTCCTGGTATCTCTCCATTCTCCCAAGTCAATAAAAACTTATACCAATCCTGCATTAATCTTAAAATCAAATTAGAATCCATCTCAAATGGCTCAAATGAATCAAATACACCATTTGTAATAGTAGATTTATCTTTCTTAAAGTTTACAATACACCAATCATCACCTGCAAATTGATACTCCTCTTTTTCATCAGTCAACACATTGCCAATCTCACTTAAAATTTCTTTAATCCTAACAGATTTGGACATGCGTCCAAATGCAAGGTTGCCTAAGTGTTTATAATTTTCACCATGGCTAAATGTAATAAAAGGTCTTTGCTTTCCATTTACGTCAACCTCTATATAGAATGCATAATTGAACTTAAACATGCTTTACAATTTTGGGAATGCTGACTGAATTGATCCATCTGGTCGTAAGCTGAACTGAATATTCTAAATTCTTATCTAATCCATAAAGTACTGAATGGTTTTTCCTGCGTACAACTTTCTCCTCCCAATTTCTAAACAATACAGACCTATTACTGTACCTAATCACATATTGCACACCATCTTCTGAAGGTGTTAAATCATCCCATCTAACATGAAAACTATTATCGGTCGCTCCATATCCAATAGCTCGAAAATCAACAGGTGCAATGCAATCAGGCCATGCCGAAGGCTCTTTCTAATCAATATCTTTGCTTTGTTCCTGCTCAGTAATAAAATCATTAAAATGGGAGTCCTCATTAAAATCAACACCCGAAAGATTTTCTCCATTATTATTAATATCGTAAGAAATATCCCGTTGCGAAAAACTTGAATATGAAATTCCTAGAATAAAAATGAATAAACCAATTAATTGATTCATTGAAAATGATTTACAAATTATAAAAAATATTTATATCCTTTTAGTGCAAAAACTTTGCCAAACTTTTTTTCTTGGCATAACAATTGCTTTGAAATAATCATTTTAGAATATTTTAAACATATATATTATGAAAAATTTAATCCTTTCTCTTCTTTTTATTACCATATGGTCAATATCCATATTTGGTCAAAACTATGCAGATATTATCACGTCATATTTAGTTTGTAGTAATAATAATATAGAATTCCTCAATCTTTTAGGAACTGGTAAAGTAGCTGATAATATTGGACTTGAATCTAATATTAAAGAAAGAAACTCTTCATGGATGATAATTCCGGTTGAAGAATCTGGTGATTTATCTTTTAATATAAC